>NZ_JASGSR010000008.1:0-127760 GCF_040446015.1 Bradyrhizobium sp. INPA03-11B | reverse complement strand
ACCCCACCTCGGTTCGCATTGCGCTATCGCTTCATGCGAACCGATCCTCCCCCTCCAGGGGAGGATAAGAAGACCGCCATTACGCCTTCACCGACGGCCGCGCGGCGACGCAGTTGAACCAGGCGACGATGTTGGTGCTCTTCACCCTCCCCCTGGAGGGCCCTGGAGGGGGAGGGTCGCTGTGCATGGAGCAAAGCGGAATGCGCAGCGGGGCGGGGTGATCTCTCCACTCGGGCAGCGCCCGTAACGAGAGACCTTCACCCCACCTCGGTTCGCATTGCGCTATCGCTTCATGCGAACCGATCCTCCCCCTCCAGGGGAGGATAAGAAGACCGCTCTTACGCCTTCACCGACGGCCGCGCGGCGACGCGGTTGAACCAGGCCACGATGTTGGCGTTCGACTGATCCAGCGGCTGGCCGACCTGGTTGCCGAAATCGATCCAGCAGTAGAGCAGCATGTCGGCGAGCGTGAAGCGCTGGCCGCAGATATAGTCGCGTCCGTCGGCCATCTGATCGTTCAGCCACTTGATGCGATTGGCGGCGATCATCTTCAAGCCCGGGGAGGCTTCGGGAGCGACCGGAATCCGCTTCTCGAAGAATTTCAGCGCCTCGCCGAAACGATAGCCGTTGGCAAGCGGCTCGGCGATGTTGAGATCGACCCGGCGCGTCCACATCCGGCATTCGGCGCGTTCTTCCGGCGTGCTGCCGATCATCGCGGGCGAGGGGTGCTTCTCCTCGAGATATTCGCAGATCGCCGTGATCTCCGAGAGGTAGTTGCCGCAGTCGAGCTCGAGCGCCGGCATCTGGCCGTGCGGATTGCGCTTCAGATGCGCTTCCTCGCGGTTCTCGCCCTTGCGCAGGTCGACGGTCTCTCTGGGTATCTCGATGCCCTTCTCCGCCATGAACATGCGCACGATGCGCGGATTGGGTCCGACCGAGTCGTAAAGCTTCATGGTCCTCGCTCCCTGTTCTTCAGCGTTATTCTTGTCGCTGTTGAACAGGCCACGCCCGGATTTGTCAAATGCAGCGCCGCATGCACGGTCGCGCAAGCTCGGGCGTCAGCCGTCGTGCCGGTCGCGGTCATTGCGCCGGTTGAGTTGCGATTCCCGGCACCGACGGTCGCCCGCGATAGACCGACAGACCCACGAGGCCCACCGCTGCGGCGAAGAGGATGTAGTAGACCGGAGCAGCCTTGTCGCCCGTGACCTGGACCAGCCAGGTGTTGATGAACGGCGCCAGCCCGCCGAACAGCATCACGGCGAGATTGTACATCAGCGATGCGCCGGTCGAGCGCACGCCGACGGGGAATATCTCGGTCATGAAGGCCGGCATCGGCCCGGCCAGGGCTCCGAGCAGGACCGCGACGATCTGCAACTGCCAGAGATTCGCCGTGGTCGGCGCGGCGACGAGCCGCTGCAAGATCACGTAGAACAGCAAGCTGTAGATGATGAGCGCCGGAACCAGCACCGCGCGGCGGCCGATCCGGTCGGAGAGGGCGCCGCAGGCCACCGCCACCGCCGCATTGATGAGGCTGACGACGAGCAGGCCGAGCTGCGCATTCAGGATCGGCAGCTTCAACTCGGCGACCGCATAGGTCGGCAGAAAGATCGCATTGACATAGTTGATCGCCGTGCCGGCAGCGATCAGGCAGAACGAGGCAATCAACTCGCGCGGATGTTCGGAGAACAATTGGCCGAGCGTGGTCTGCCTGCCCGGCTGCGCCGTCGCGGCCTTCTCGGCGAGATACGCCTTGAATTCGGGCGACTCGTCGCACCTTTGGCGCAGGTACCATCCGGTCGGCCCGATCAGAATGCCGAGGATGAACGGCACGCGCCAACCCCAGCTCGCGAAGGCGTCCGCCGACAGGCCGAGATTGAGGCCGATCGCCATCGCGGCACCGAGGCCGAACGCCAGCGATTGCGACACCATCTGGAACGAGCCGTAGAAGCCGCGCCGGCCAGGCGGCGCGAACTCGATCAGCATCGCACTGGCGCTGCCGAACTCACCGCCGGCGGAAAAGCCCTGGATCAGCCGCGCCAGCAGCAGCAACAGCGGCGCGGCGATTCCAATCGCGCCATAGGTCGGCAGGACGCCGAGCAGGCCGGTGCCGGCAGCCATCAGCGATATCATCACGACCAACGCCTTCTTGCGGCCGTGCTTGTCGGAATAGAGCCCGAACACCAGGCCTCCCAGCGGCCGGGCTGCAAAGGCGATCCCGAATGTCGCGAAGGTGAGCAGCAGCGAGGAATGCGGATTGTCCGCGGGAAAGAACAGCTTGCTCAGGATGCCGGCGAACAGGCCAAATACGGTGAAGTCGAACCATTCCAGCGCATTGCCGATCGTGGAGGAGATCACCACCCGGCGGCGCATCTGCGCCATCGTGTCAGCCTGCATTCGCTTCCTCTCCCCGCTGTCGGCAACGGCTTGCATCGCCGCGTCTGTGATTCTTATCGTTGCGAGCCGATCCTAGTGCAAAGTCATGGCAGGTCACAACGGCTGGCTTCGGCTGGGACCGAGCCGTCAATCGTCGAGCTTGTTGAGGTCGCGCACCGATTGCATGATCGGCTCGAAGTTCGAGCGCGCATCGAGCGCGTCGAACAGTTGCGCTGTGTCCTCGAGCAAAGCGTGCGACCGCTGCAGTGCGATCCGCACATCGTCCTGCGGCGTGTCGGACAGCCGGCCGTGCCCCGACAGCAGGATCTTCGAATTGAGGCCCTTCAGCCGCTCCAGCGACTGGATGTAATCGGCAATCGAGCCGGAGCCGAACACGCCGCCCATCACGCCGCCGGGCATCAGTGTGTCGGCGGCGAACAGCAGCCCCTTGTCCTGATCGAACAGTGAGATGCAGGCCGAGGTGTGGCCCGGCGTGTACATCACATTGAGGCGGAAATTGCCGAGGTCGATCAGGTTGCCTTCCTCGAGCCAGATGTCGATGTCGATCGGCACGTTCGGTTCGTTGAACATCTTGCGCAGCATCGAGAAGTCGTCGCGCAGCATGATCTTGTTGGCGGCGAGCCGGTGCGCGGCGATGTAGGCGCCACCGTGGAAATGATAGGCCGCACCGATGTGATCGAGATGCTCGTGGCTCAGCACCACCATGTCGATCATCTCGGGCGTTATCCCGAGATGGTTGAGACAGGCGACGAGCGACGGATAATTGGTCGACAATCCGACGTCGATCATGATGGTCCGCTTGCTGCCGCGTACGAGATAGGCGTTCGCCGCACGGTTCTGGAAGCGGATCTGGTAGACGTCGTCGGCAGCCTGGATCAGCGTGGCGACGTCGGCCTCGAACAGCGTCTTGAACGGGCTTGGCTTGCGCTCGCTCATGGTGCGGCTGCCGCTCGGTAAGTGACGGCGTTGGAGGCGCGCAGGCGTTTCGAGAGCGCATCCATCACCATCAGCGCGAAGGCCGGCTGCTGGCTGACCAGATAGACGAAGCGGGCGTGGTTGATCCGCATCACGCGCGTCGCGGGCGCGGCTGCGATCGCGGTCGCCGAGCGCGCCGAGCCGTCGATCACGGCCATCTCGCCGAAGAACTCGCCCTTGCCGAGGCTGACGATGACGGTCTTGTTGCCGCCATCGATCTTGGCGATGTCCACCGTGCCGTCGAGCACGACAAATAGTTCGCGGCCGGTCGAGCCTTCCTCAAAAATGACGTCATCGACACCAAATTCATTGATGCATTTCTCGATCGTCATGGTGCTCCCCTGCCTTCTGGCTGGAAGATGACGGCATGTTAATCGGGAAAGCGCCGCGCGCAAACGGAGCTGACGCAGATTGCCGCAGGGCAGCATCGCCCAAATCCGGCCCGGAAGACTCCCTAAAATTTAGGTAATGGCGGCGCGGGGTAACCATTTCGCAAGCAATAAAAGTTACCGAATTGTCAACCAAGCCTGGAGACTTTGAACGTGAGTGAGCAGCAGAGCGAGACGGTCAGCGGTCAAACCGGCGCCGAAATGGCGGCGAAGAGCGAGCCCGCGATGGCTGTGGCCGGTGTCGAGGCTCCGCGGCTCGCGCCCGAGCAGGAAGAGACCTCGCCGAAGGCGGACGCGCCCAGCATGGATGCGCCGAAGGCCGAAGCCGCCAAGGCTGAGCCGTCCCGGCTTGATCCCGCGATCGAGGCCAGGATCGACGCCAAGATTGACCCCAAGATCGAGCCGACCAATATGGCGGTGCCCAAGGTCGAGACCGGCAAGCGTGAGGAGCCGCGTTTTCCGGGCAGACTGATGATCATGGCACCCGGTGACCGGACCTGGGACCATGAGGCGACCGCCTCCAAGCCGGGTGCGGAGCAGACCGCCAAGGCGGCAGGCAAGCCGGCCGGCGCGCGCCGGTTCGGGGCCATGGCCGCGGTGATTGCGCTGGCGACCGTGGCAGGCGCCATCGGCGGCGCGCTCGCGACCGCCGGGCTCGGACATCTCGCCGCCCCCGCTGCTGCCTCCGTCAGGGACGTGGCTGCAAAGGAAGCGACCGACGCGGCGCTCGCCCGGATCGATGGCGAAATCGCCGCCCTGAAGTCCAGCATCGACCAGACCGCCAGAAACGGGACCGTTCAGTTCAGCAAGGCCAGCGAGCGGATCGAGAAGGTCGAGAAGGCCCAGGCCGAGCCGATCGCCAGGCTCAACAAGCTCAGCGAGACCGTCGACAAGCTCCGCGCCCCGCAGACGACTGTCGCCGCGGCGACGCCCGCCCGCGAAGTCACCGGCTCGATCCCGCCGGCGACTGCCGCGGCAGCGCCTGCCGCCCCGAGGCCCGAGGTCGGCCGCCTGCCGGTGGTCGATGGCTGGGCGCTGCGCGACGTCGGCAATGGCGGCGCACTGATCGAGGGCCGCGGCGGCATCTATGAGGTTTATGCCGGTGATCCCGTCCCCGGCCTCGGCCGCGTCGACGCCATCCGCAAGCAGGATGGCCGCTGGGTGGTCGTCACCAGCAAGGGCCTGATCGTTTCGCGTTGATTGCGGAACCACGACGACACCAAGGCGCTTCACCGCGATGTGAAGCACCTTTTTTCTTGAATAGGATTTGCCGCGCGGTGTTAGTGGAGGCATGAGCCGCGCGCTGAAATGCCTCCTGCTGATGTCCGTTCTGCTCTGCGGCGCCGTGCCCGCAGGTGCCGCCGAGGATCGCGCGCTCGAGCGTGGTGCAGCGGTGATCGATCCCGCTGTTCTGCGCGAGCTCGATCACGGCCGCTTTGGCCTCGGCCGGATGCTCGCGCCGGAACGCGCCGCTGACGCGCCGCTGTCCAACCGCGAGCTGTTCGCCTTGCCTGCGATGGTGCCGGTGCGCGAGGCGCTCGATCGCGAATTCGATCGCTACGTCACGAAGCACAAAGCGAGCCTGCCGGACGAGAGCGTCGGTGTCGGTGACGGCTTTGCGTTTCAGCTGTTCGACCGCGCGCTGTTCGAATCCTCTGACGTTCGCTTCGTGCTGGCCGGCATCGTCAACCGCATGGACCGCGCCTATGTGGCGCCGAAAGACTGCGGCGAGATCCGGCTGATCTATCGGTTGACCCGCACCGATGTGCCCCTGATCGGCGAGAACGCGGTGTCGCAACGGTTGCCGATGACGCTGAACCTTGTGCTGAAGGCGAAGGGCGACGGCAATGACGCGTCGCTCAGCTGCCGCGAGATCGCGCGCCGCTGGCTCGCGACCGCCGGCGCTCAGCCTGCGATGGATAATTTGTTCGGCAAGGACGGGCCACTCGATTTGATCGACGCGCGGAATATCGATCGCATCGAGACCAATCTGCAGATCGCCCACGCGCCGAAATCCGCGGTGCGCGACTTCCGCACCGACTATCTGCTGAAGGTGTTCGACTATGACGGCGCGGCAAGACGCTTTGCCGAGGCGCCGCTCGAGAACCAGATCGATCGGGATCGCATTCTGGCGGACGAGGGATTGAAGCGCGACTTCAAGGCCTGGCTGCTGGATCCCAGGCATTTTGCCGAGCTCGATCGCGGCACCCTGCTGGTCCCCGATCGCTTCCTAGCAACCGGTGCGGTGGCGCCGACCCCGACCGGTTTTGACATCAGCGATCTGCAGCCGGAGTTCGCGATGGTGCAGGGCGAGGGCGGAGCCGGCAGTGCGGTGTTCTCGGAGGGCGACGTCGTCGGGGCCTTGCAGAAGGCCGCCGCCGACGGAACGAAGCTGCAGAACATCCAGTCGCTGGCCGGCTTCGAGCGGCGCCTCAACGACGTCACCTGCGCGGGCTGCCATCAGACCCGCGGCATCGGCGGCTTCCATTTCCCCGGCGTCGACTGGATGGCGGCAAAGCCGTCGAACTCCACCGTGGTGCCGGCCTCGCCGCATTTCTTCGGCGACCAGCCACGCCGCCGCGATATCCTCGCAAGCTTCCGCGACGGCAAGGCGCCGGATTTCTCACGCGGCTTCTCCAACCGGCCGCAGCTGCGCGCCAGCGCCGAGCTTGCCGGCACCGAATACAGCGACGGCTGGGGCGCGCATTGCTATCTGCCGGGCGCCAAGCCGGCCGAGACCGACCGCAGCTTCCGCGGCTGGACCTGTGCCGAGGGGCTGGCCTGCCAGGTTGCCGGGAAAACATCCCGCATGGGCATGTGCTTCGTGAAGGGGCGGTAGTTTCAGCCGGAACTGGAGCGGCTGCGCGTCATTATTTGATGCTACACTCGAGTTTGCCTGGACCTGACAGCTCTTGACCGGAGACCGGCCCGATGAGTGCTTCCGAGGACAACAAGCAGCGCAACCGCGAGATCGCGGCCAACGAGGCCGAGCGTCAGGCGGTGAGCGCCGTTCGTGTCAGCAGCTGGGCGATCGGTCTCGCGGTCATCATCGGCATCATCGTGGTGGCCATCGTCTGGGCCTGGATGAAGCGGTGAAGCTTCTTACCTCGCCCCGCTTGCGGGGAGAGGCATAGGCCGCCTTTGGCGGCCGTCAAAGAACGCCGAAGCTTTGCTTCGGCTTTGTCGCATCGCATGATGCGATCCGGGTGAGGGGGTACAAGTCTCACCGGCACCGATGCTCGCGGAGAGAGCCCCTCACCCCAACCCTCTCCCCGCAAGAGCGGGGCGAGGGAGTGGACGCAGCGTCACCTCGGCGACCTACGCCACTGCGCCCGACGCGCGCAGCTTCTGGATCGTGGCCTCGTCGTAGCCGGCCTGGCGCAGGATCTCGTCGGAGTGCTCGCCTACCTCGGGCGGCTTGCGCGGCTGCACCTTCTTGGCGCCGTCGATGAAGATCGGGCTGTTGACGGTCAGCATGGTGTCGTTCTCGAAGCGCACCAGCACCTCGTTCTCGATCATCTGCTTGTCGTTCGGAATGTCGTCGAGGATGCCGACGACGCCGAACACGAGGCCGTTGCCGTCAAGGATCTTGCGCCATTCGGCGAGATCCTTGCCGGCGAACACTTCGTCGAAGATCTTGATCAACTCGACCGAGCGCGCATGGCGATCCGCCTTGGTGACGAAGCGGGCATCGGCGACGAGGTCCTCGCGGCCCATGCAGCGCGCCAAGGTCGGCCATTGCCGGTCCTCGTTGAGCAGCGACAGGATCAGCCAGCGGCCATCCCGGCACTTGTAGTGGTTGGTGACGGCGTTCAGCGCCTCTTCGCGCGGCTTGCGCTTCTTGAACTTGGCGCCGGCGAGCTTGGCCTGCGCCAGCACGCCGTTGGCCCAGACGCCGTTGGCCATCAGATTGGTCGAGACATGCGAGCCCTTGCCGGTCTTCTCGCGCTGGAACAGCGCGGTGACGATCGCGCCGTAGAACGCCATTGCGCAGGGATGGTCGCCCATGCCGGCGACCGAGCGCGCCGGTGTGGTGTCCTCGTCGGCGCGCACCAGGTCCATCAGGCCGGAGCGGGCCCAGTACGCGTTGGAATCGAAGCCGGGCTTGTTGGCCTCTTCGCCCTTCTCGCCATAGCCGGTGAAGGAGGCGTAGATCAGCCGGTCGTTGAGATGGGCAAGGTGATCGTGGGTGATGCCGAGCTTCTGGCGCACCTGCGGCGGCATGTTGGTGATGAAGACGTCGGCTTCAGCGACAAGCTTGTAGAGCACCTCGCGCGCTTCAGGCTTGGTGAGGTCGAGCGCGAGGCTCTTCTTGTTGCGGGCCTCCAGCATCCACGCGAAATTATGCTCGCTGGCGGGATAGCCGGGCAGATTGGGCAGATTGCGGTAGGGGTCGCCGGCGCCGGGCGGCTCGATCTTGATGACGTCGGCGCCGAAGTCGGACAGCACGGTGGCGGCCGCGGGCGCCGCGATGAAGCTCGCGCAGTCCAGGACCTTGAGCCCGTCAAAAATGCCTTTTTCCATCGTGCCGTCGCTCCCGTGGCGCTTGTTGGTGTTTTTCCGGTAGCTGGAATTATCGTGTGCGATGATCCCGTTGAGCGGCCATTTGACCCATCTCGGGGTGATGATGCAACGGCACTTTCTTACCCTCGCTTCACCCTCCCCTGGAGGGGGAGGGTCGGCTCACCATGAGCGAAGCGAATGTGAGACGGGGTGGGGTGATCTCTCAACACGGGCAGCATTCGGGTGGAGAGACCTTCACCCCACCTCGGTTCGCATTGCATGCGAACCGATCCTCCCCCTCCAGGGGAGGATGAGAGTTTTTACTCCACCCCGGCCATCAGCGCGGCGTTGCCGCCCGCGGCGGCGGTGTTGATCGTGATCGTCTGCTCGGTGGCGAAGCGCGCGAGGTAATGCGGGCCGCCGGCCTTGGGGCCGGTGCCGGAGAGGCCGCTGCCGCCGAACGGCTGCACGCCGACGACCGCGCCGATCATGTTGCGGTTGACATAGATGTTGCCGACCTGGAGGCGCTCGATCACGTGTTCGATCGTGTCGTCGATGCGGGAATGGACGCCGAGCGTCAGTCCGAAGCCGGTCGCCTCGATCGCCGCCAGCACGTCGCCGAGCCGCTCGGCGCGATAGCGCACGACATGCAGGATCGGACCGAACACCTCTTCGGTGAGCTGGCTTGCCGACGACAGCTCGAAGATATGCGGCGCGACGAACGTGCCGGCAGGCGCCTCGCCGGCGAGATGCACCCGCGCCTCCTTTTTCATCCGCGCGATATGCGTATCGAGCCGCTCCTTGGCTTCCACATCGATGACAGGTCCAATGTGCGTCGATGGCTGCGAGGGATCGCCGATCTTCAATTCGCGCGCGGCGCCTGCGATCATCTCGATCATGCGGTCGGCGACGTCGTCCTGCACGAACAAGAGCCGCAGCGCCGAGCAGCGCTGCCCGGCGGAGCGGAACGCCGAGGTCACGACGTCGTCGGCGACCTGCTCGGGCAGCGCGGTGGCGTCGACGATCATGGCATTGATGCCGCCGGTCTCGGCGATCAGCGGCACGATCGGACCGTCCTTGGCGGCGAGCGTCCGGTTGATCGCGCGTGCCACTTCGGTCGAGCCCGTGAAGACCACGCCGGCGATGCCGGGATGGCCGACCAGCGCGGCGCCGATAGCGCCGTCGCCCTGGATCAGATGCAGCGCCGATCTCGGCACGCCCGCTTCATGCAGCAGGGCGACGGCTTCGGCTGCGATGCGCGGGGTCTGCTCGGCCGGCTTTGCGATCACCGCGTTGCCGGCCATCAGCGCCGCCGTGACCTGGCCGAGGAAGATCGCGAGCGGGAAATTCCACGGCGAGATCGCGACGAAAGCGCCGCGGCCGTGGAGCTCCAGCACGTTGCTCTCGCCGGTCGGGCCAGGCATCGTCTCGCCTTCGCCGAACATTTTTTTGCCGAGCGCCGCATAATAGCGGCAGAAGTCGATCGCCTCGCGCACCTCGGAGAGTGCGTCGTCGAGCGTCTTGCCGCCTTCGTTCTGCAGCAGGGCGAGGAAGTGGGCGCGGCGCTGCTCGAGCAGATCGGCAGTCTTGTCCAGCATGGCCGCGCGTTGTGTGGCCGGCGTCGCATTCCAGGCCTTGAAGCCGCCGCGCGCAGCCGCGACGGCGGCATTCGCCTGCTCGATTGTCGACGTCGCGACCGCACCAGACGCCGCCTTGGTTTCGACTGTTATCGCCGACGTCAGCGCATCGAGCGCCTTTCGCTCGCCGAACTCGATGCCGTGCGAATTCTCGCGCTGCGGCCGATAGAGGTCTGTCGGCAGCGGAATTCCGGAATGTGCTGCATTGTTGTCGGCGCCGATGATGTCGGCTGGGCGGCGCAACAGGTCCACGATGGAGACGCGATTGTCCGCGGCCAGCGCCACGAACGACGAGTTGGCGCCGTTCTCGAGCAAGCGCCGCACCAGATAGGCGAGCAGGTCGCGGTGGCTGCCGACCGGCGCATAGGTGCGGTGGGCGATTTCGGGCCTGTCCTCGCCGAGCTGGGCGTAGAGCGCCTCGCCCATGCCGTGCAGCCGCTGGAATTCGAAGCTATTGGGATCGTCAGACAGTTCGAGGATGGTCGCGACCGTCAGCGCGTTGTGGGTGGCGAATTGTGGAAACAGCCGCGGCCGCAGCGCCAGCAGCTTGCGCGCGCAGGCGATGTAGTTCAGGTCGGTCATCGCCTTGCGCGTGAACACCGGATAGCCGTCGAGCCCGCGCTCCTGCGCGCGCTTGATCTCGGTGTCCCAATAGGCGCCCTTGACCAGGCGCACCATCATCTTGCGATCGAGGGCGCGCGTGAGCGCATCGATATAGTCGATCACGTCGGTGGCGCGTTTCTGATAGGCCTGGATCGCAAGCCCAAAGCCGCTCCAGCCGGCGAGCGACGGGTCGGCGAAGGCTGCCGCGATGACGTCGAGCGACAGCTCCAGCCGGTCGGCTTCCTCGGCATCGACGGTGAAGTTGAGGTCGTAGGCCTTGGCGCGGCGCGCCAGATCGATCAGCTGCGGCACCAGCTCGCTCATCACCCGCGCGTGGCTGACCGCCTCGAAGCGCGGATGCAGCGCGGAGAGCTTGACCGAGATGCCGGGCCGGTCGGGCAGGGGCTGATCGCCGGCCGCCTTGCCGATCGCCTCGATCGCGCGGGCGTAGGATTCGAAATAGCGGCGGGCATCGTCGGCGGTGCGTGCGCCCTCGCCGAGCATGTCGAACGAATAGCGCGAGCCGCGCGCCGTATGCGCTTGCGCGCGCGACAGCGCCGCCTCGATGGTCTCGCCGAGCACGAAATGGCTGCCCATCAGCCGCATCGCCTGTCGTGTCGCGGCGCGCACCGCCGGCGCGCCGAGCCGCTTGGTCAGCCGGCCTATCGTTCCTTGCGGTGTTTCACCGGGCTGGATCACGCGCGCGGACATGCCGAGCGCCCAAGCCGAGGCGTTGACCAGGAATGCGCTGGATTTGGTCTCGTGATTGACGAAGTCGCCCTGGCCGAGCTTGTCCTCGATGAACTGGTCGGCGGTCCGCGCGTCGGGCACCCGCAGCAGCGCCTCCGCCAGCACCATCAGCGCCAGGCCTTCCTTGGTCGACAGCGCGAACTCCCGCAGCATGTCCTCGACCCCGCCCAGCGGATCGTCATTGGCCCTGATCGCCTCGATCAGGCGCGTCGCGGAGCGATCGATCCTGGCCTCCGCCTCCGCGCCGAGGCTCGCGTCCTGGCGCAGGCGGCCGGCGATCGCCGTGTCATCGGGGGCGTAGGGCGCGCTGAACGGGGGCGGGAGCGGGTCTGGCATGGCGGTTCCTCGGGCAGTTCCTGGGGTTGCACGGGAACACCTACGCGCCCGTGGACCGTAGTTCGATAGACAAATTAGCAGATTTGCCTTAGAAAATCTGGAGTATTTAAGCTATGGCCGCAGATATGACAGAGATTGACAAGACAGACCGTAAAATCCTCTCGATCCTGCAAGGGGATGGCCGGATTGCCAATGTGGAGCTGGCCGAGCGGATCGGCCTGTCGCCGACCTCGGTCGGCGAACGGCTGAAGCGGCTGCAGCGCGACGGCTTCGTCGAAGGTTATGGCGCGCGGCTCAACCCGCACCGGCTCGGCCTTGGCCTCCTGGTGTTCGTCGAGGTGCTGCTCGACAAGACCACGCCCGATGTGTTCGAGCGCTTCGCCAAAGCGGTTCAGACCGCGCCTGAGGTGCTGGAGTGTCACATGGTGGCCGGCGGCTTCGACTATCTGGTCAAGGCGCGCGTCGCCAACATGACCGCCTATCGCCGGTTTCTCGGCGAAACGCTGCTGGCGCTGCCGGGCGTGCGCGAGACGCGAACTTACGCGGTGATGGAGGAAGTCAAGCGCGACGCGCCGCTGCCGGTCGGCTGATCTGATCCACAGCCATGCGCCGGATGTCTTGGCATCGCGGCGCGCCCGCGATAATTCTCCCTCCAGTTGGGGGCGCGACATGGACAATGCCAATAAGCCGATACGTGCGAAGCGAACCGGGGTTGCCGGCGCGTTATGCGCAGCGATGTCCCTGTTCGCGATGACGCCGGCCCCTGCGGCCGAGCTCAGCGCCGGCGTCATGCAGCTCTACACATCGGTGTCGATCTATCCGCCGACGGCGTCGACGATGACGGTCTGCTACGGCTTCGTCTGCCGGCGCCGCGAGATGCTCGACTTCAGCGCGGCCGACAGAGCCGCCCTGACCCGGATCATGGCCACCGGCCGTGCCAATGCCGCCGCCGAACGCGCGGCCGTGCAAAAGGCCGTGATCTGGTTCGACCGCCGGATGGGCCCGATCCTCGGCACCAACAAGCGCGTCGCGAAAGCGGACTTCCGCGCCAACGACGACCAGCACAATTACGACTGCTGGGACACGACCCGCAACACGACCAGCCTGATGCTGGTGATGCAGACGTGGAACCTGTTCAAGTTCCACGACGTCGGGAATCCGCACTACCGCGGATTTTCGCTGGGGCAGACGCCGCACAACACCGCCGTTTTGCTCGAACGCGCCACCAAGGTGGAATGGGCCGTCGATCTCTGGCCACGCGGCTATCTGCAACCGCCTGATGTCATGACCGTTCCGCAGTGGGTGACGGAAGATTGAACGGCTGATCGCTTCTGCTGCGCGCGTTCCGTGGTGTTCCATCCGCATTCATTGTAGGGAAGGCGATCCGCGTCATTGACGCTGGAACCGAACTCGAAGGGGTCGAATCAACGTTCCGCGCCATCACCATAAGAACCAACTGACGCATTAAGACGGGCAGCATTCGGTCAACCCGAGGCTACGACATGCGTTCACGTTCGACCTGCATCGATGCCGCGATCAGCGGTGTTCGTTTCTCATTATTGCCCGCGCTTGCGCTGCTGTTGTGGCCTGCGCTCGCCGCCCCGGCCCGCGCGGGTGATGTCGAGGATTGCGGCGGCCCACCGACGGAAAAGGCCGAGGCTGCGTGTTCGGGCATCATCAACGATGCCGCGCGCTCCACGGAGGATCGGACCAAGGCGTTTACCGGCCGCTCGCGGTTCTACATCGCTCGCAACAAGATCGATCAGGCCTTGAGCGATACCGATGCGGCGCTGCAGCTGAACCCGCAATTCGTGCCCGCGCTGATCGCGCGCGGCTATCTTCGGCAGCGAAAAGGCAGTCTCGATCAGGCGCGTGCCGATTTCGATCGCGCGATCGAGCTCGAGCCGAAGAATCCGTTCGGCTTCCTGGCGCGCGGCAATCTGCGCGCCGACCAGCACGCCTGGAGCGATGCGATCTCCGATTACGGCGAGGCGATCACGCTGCGGCAGGATCTTCCCGCCGCCCATGTCGGACGCGCGCGGGCCTATGTCGAATCCGGCCAGCCCGATGCGGCGCTGGCCGACGCCAATACCGCGATCGCCGTCAATGCAAGCACGCCGAACGCGTTCTACTGGCGCGGTCAGGCTTATCGTCGCAAGGGCGACATCGATCATGCGATCGAGGATTTCTCGCGCGCGATCGCGCAGGCGCCGCAGACCGAACGCAATGCCTATTTCGCCCGCGCCCAGCTCTACAGCGCCAAGGGCGACTACGTCAGGGCCATCGGCGATTTCGACCGGCTGTTGACGTTTCTTCCCGACAACAAGGAGATCCAGCAGCAGCGCCAGCAGGCGCTCGCGATGCAGGCCGAGCTGGCCAAGGCCGGTGCGGCCCCGCAATCGCCGGCGACGCCGGCTCCAGCCGCGCCGACGGCGGCCGCGGCCAACCAGCAGGTCGAGCAGGCCAAGCAACTCGTCACACAGGGCAACTACACCGGTGCGATCGCCAATCTCAGCCGGCTGCTGAGCGGCGATCCCCGCAACGAGGCTGCGCTGCGGGTCCGCGCGCTGGCCTATTCACGGCTCGGCCGGATGGCGGACGCGCGCAACGATCTCACCGAATTGCTCAAGCTCAAGCCGAACGATCCGCAACTGCTGGCCTTCCGCGCGCTCAATGCCGCCGGAATGCGGCAGTTCGACGAGGCCATGACTGATGCCGGTCGCGCCATCACCCTCGATCCGAACAGTTCGCTGGCTTACCTGGCGCGCGGCCTCGTCAAGGCCGGCACCGGCAAGGTGCAGGACGCGCTTTCCGACTACGACCACTCGATCTCGCTCAATGCCAAGGAGACGCTCGCGTTCACCGAACGCGGCCTCGCCTATTTCGGCCTCAACCAGCTCGACAAGGCTCTGCTCGATTTCGATCAAGCGCTGGCGCTGGTGCCGACCAATCTGATCGCCAGATCGTGGCGCGGCCTTGCGCTGATGCTCAAGGGCCGTGCCGATGAAGGACTGGTCGATATCAACAACGTGCTGGAGCGCAGCCCCAACAATCCGACGGCCCAGCTCGGCCGCGGGCTCGCGATGCTGACGTCATCCCAGTACGACCGCGCCGTCGCCGCCTTCGACCAGATCATCACGCGGGCGCCCAACGATGCCTTCCCGCATGTGCTGCGCGCGCGGGCCTATCTCGGGCTGAAGAAGCCGGATGACGCGATGAAGGATCTCAACTTCGTCCTCGCCGCGCGGCCCGATTATCAGCCGGCGCTGACATTGCGCGGCATCACCTGGTCGGCGCTGCGCAACTACGACAAGGCGGTCGAGGATCTCGACCGGGCGATTGCGCAGAAGGAGACCGTGGAGGGGCTGTTCGCCCGCGCCAAGGCGCATGAGGCGCTCAATCACACCGACAAGGCGACCGACGACTTCCGCAAGGCGACGCAGCTCGCACCGTCGAGCGTGTTCGACGTGCTGGCGCAAGCGGAGTCGAAGCGCAAGATCGACCAATTGTCGAAGCGGGTGCCGTGCGGCACCGGGCAGGGCGGCGGCACCTGTCTGTGACGCGCCAACGCAGCCGCACGTCTTCACGGCGCAAAGGATAAGCGTCGGCACGCGATCGAAGGCGGCCCGAAAAAAGTACAATGCCGTGGCGCGCGGGCATCGTGCCCGCTCCGCCGAACGTCACGCATGTGATGTTGGATCGGCCCTCACTCCCGGATGGTGTCCGAGAGTGCGCCGCTGGATCTCGCGCGGAGCGCTAGACCTTGAGGTTCTCGGCTGACGTCTTGCCGCGATTGGCGATCTCTTCGTATTCAACCGACTGGCCTTCGTTGAGGCTTTGAAGACCAGCCTTCTGAACTGCTGAAATATGCACGAAAATGTCCTTGCCGCCCGTTGCGGGCTGGATGAATCCATAACCCTTGGTCGGGTTGAACCACTTCACTGTACCTTTGGGCATTCCAGTCGTCTCCGCGGAATCAATCGAAAACAGACCTGCCGGTCCCCGCACAAACCGGCTTGTCCGCGCCGCACAGGATAGCAGTTTGAAAAAAGCTGGGTAGATCAAACCACGGTGTGTTTTTGCCCGGAAACAACCCGCTTTGCAGGGTTTTGGTGCCGGATTGCCTGTTTCGTGGTCAATTGATGCAGTGCAAAAAGATCTGATTCCACTGACCCGAATTGGATCAAAGGCCCCGCGCGCTGCCTTGTGGCGGGCGCGCGGGGATTGATCGGCCCCGTCTCAATAGGTCGCGGAGAGATACTCGACGATCTTGCCGACGTCGGCCTGGTCGATCGGCGCACCGTAGACCTTGATCATCTTGGTCACCTCGGCCTGCCAAAAATCCTTCTTGAACTTCTCCCCCTGCGGCTGGGTCTTAATGTAGTCCGCCGAGTGGCAGCCGGTGCAATTGCTCTGCACCACGTCGAGGTTGGGACCTGGCTTGAACGCCGCGGTCTCCTCGGGAAGCGTGTAGTTGACGGGCGCAGCGATCGCAGCGCCGATCGAGAGTGCCGCGATCGCGGCGAGGGAGGCAAGCAGCTTGCTGGTCATGATGCTTCTCCTCACGCCGCGGTGACGCGCACGGTTTCGACGACGTTGCGCAGATAGCCCGCCGGATTCCACAACGGGTCCATCGGCTGGGTGTCGCCGGCATTGTTGGTGGCGCGCACCTTCAGCTCCGAGGCACCGGCCGGAAGCACGACCTTCAGCTTCCATTCGCGGAATGCGTATTTGCCGAGATCCCTGCCGAGCTTGGCCTGCGTCCAGCTCTTGCCGCCGTCGGTCGAGACCACGACCTCCTTGATGCCCTTGCCGCCGTCGAAGGCGATGCCGCGCAGCGTGGTGCGGCCGGCCTTCAGCCTGGCGCCGTCGGCAACGCTTGTCATGAACGAGCGCACCGTGAAGCGGTTGATCGGGATCGTCGCCTTCGGTGCGGTGCCGGGCTCGATCGCATTGTTCGGCGTGTCCGGAATCCGGTAGGCGGACTTCATCCAGAAGCCGTCGAACACGCTGTCGATCACGGTGATCTCGTTGAGGTGCTTCACCCAATAGGTACCGTAATAGCCGGGCACCACGAGGCGGAGCGGGAAGCCGTTGAGGAACGGCAGGTCCTCGCCGTTCATGCCCCAGGCCAGCATCACCTCGCCGTCGCGCGCATGGTCGATGTCGAGCGCCTTGACGAAGTCGGGCGTCGTCTCCATGACCGGACCGTCCATGCCGTTGAAGGTGACCTGTTTGGCGCCGGCCTGCACGCCGGCCATGTCGAGCACGGTCTTCAGCGGCACGCCGTGCCAGCGCGCGCAGCCCATCGCGCCGTTGGCGAGCTGGCCGCCGGCGACGCGCGGATTGAAGAAGCCGCGGCTGTTGCCGGAGCACTGGTTGACGGCAACGAGCTCGGTGGTCTTGAGCTTGCGGATGTCCTTCAGCGATAGCTTCAGCGGCTTGTCGACCTTGCCCTTGATCTCGAGCGTGAACTTGTCCGGATCGAGGTCGTAGGGGATGCCGGCGAGGTGATAGCGGACGAAGAACGCGTTGTTCGGCGTCAGCGGACCGTCGTTGAAGATCGCAAACGGGGTTTCGAGCTGCGGCGGCCGGCTGGTCAGGCCGATCATCGGGCGCTTCTGCGGGTAGCGCACCAGCGGCCGTTCGCCGTTGTCGAAGGGCAGTGTCACGGTGTCGAGGGCGAACGCGCCCCTTGATCCCAGCCCCGTCACCAAAGCCGCCAATCCGGCGCGCTTCATCAAGTCTCGTCGATCGAGCATTCCGCTTCCTCCGAAGCTGTTATGTCCCGAGCTGGTCATCACCAGGCTCAGATTGCCTTGCGCGCGTTCACGTCATGGAATGCGCGCGGCGACAAATGTCGCACCTGACAATCCCAAGTCAATTGAGCTTTCGCCGCGGTGCGTCGCAACAACGAAAAGCCCCGGCCGCATCAGGCGACCGGGGCATTTCGATTCCACAGTAAGGTTCGATCAGTAGCAGACGTTCACGGTGCGATAGCGATAGCCGTAGGGCGTCATCACCAGGCGGGTGACGTAGCAGCCGGAGTCGACGAAGCCGACGGAGATGCCCGGGCCACCCCAGAAGTGATGGTGGTACGGATGCCAGAAGAACGGTTTGGCGGACGCCGAGGTCGGCGCCAGCGCGGCGGCGCCGAGGGTTGCGGCAGTAGCGAGAGCAAGCGTGACTTTGCGAAGCATGGTCGTCTCCTTCAGATGCGCGTTGAGCTCTGTCGCGGCGCGGTTGCAGTGTTACCCATCGCCAGTCAGTCGCATCCGGCACGGGACGCGTTCGAGCATCTCCGCTGAACACATCCGCGGATGTGCGGCAGGTCACACTCAGTGAAGGGGGATGAACCGGTCAGGCCGCGACGGCACGCCGCTCGTCGACCAGCGCGGACAACACCCGCGTCGCCTCTACGGTGCGCACGGTCATCGGCTCGTTGCGGCCGCGGATCGCAGCCTCCTGCGCCGGCAGGGCATCGTCGGCAAGGCCTGCCGTGATGCGCACCTCGTCGGAAATGACGGCCTCGCAGGCCAGCGCCTTCGTCATGTCCTGCAGCCGCGCCGCAACGTTGACGGCGTCGCCAAGCGCCGTGAACACCATGTGGTCGCGATAGCCGATATCGCCGACGATCACCTCGCCGCCATGGATGCCGATGCCGAAGCGGATCGGCTCGCGCAAATCGTGGCTGAGAAACTGGTTCAGCTCGTCGATATTGGCGGCGATCAATGCCGCGGCGCGCAGCGCCTGGCGGCAGGCCTCGTGCCGGTCGGTCGAGAGCCCGAACAGCGCCAGCATGCCGTCGCCGATGAACTGGTTCGGCCGCCCGCCGGCTTCCAGCACCGCTTGCGACACCGCGCCCAGGAAGCGGTTGACGATGAACACGGTGTCGAACGGCAGCCGCTTCTCGGCAAGCTGCGTCGAGCCGCGCATGTCGACGAACATGCTGACCAGATAACGCTCCTGGCCGACCCGCGTCGGATTGCCGGCATGCGCGTTCGCCGACGTCGTGCTCGGCAGGAAAAGCTGGAAGAAGGTCAGGTCGCCTGTCGGTCGCAACTGGCAGGCCAGGCGGATCGACGGATCGTCGGTGCCGACCCGGTGCAGCACGAAGGCCTCGCGCGGCGAAGGCTCGGGCAGCGCGGCGTGATCGCCGATGATGCGGATGCGGCAGGTCGAGCAGCGCGCGCGGCCGCCGCAGACGCTGGCATGCGGCACGTTGTAGCGCAGGCTCGCTTCCAGCACGCTCAGTCCCTTCGGCACCCGCAGCGTGCGGCCGTTGCCATAGGACAGCGCGATCATGCCGCCGCGGCGTTCCAGCAGGGTCCGCGCCCCGCGCGCCAGCAGCACGAGGCCGAGCAGGCCGAGATAGCCGACCGTCAGGTCATCGGTGATCTTCTCGAGCATGGCCCCTTGCGCCGCCGTGCCGAGCTTCTGCACCGACAACTCCTCGCGCCGCCAGTCGGGATCCTGATAGTCGGCGATCGTGGCGCGGCCGGCCTGATAGATGCCGAGCATCGCCAGCGTCGGGATCAGCACGGCTGTCCCGAGCAGGAAGGGCGCCGCGCGCTTGAAGAACGCGCGCATCCGCAACCAGAAGTACAGGCCGATGCAACCATGTACCCAGGCAATCACCAGCACCGCCAGCATCGTCCACAGCCGGTTCGGCGACGCGATGAAGAACGTGTAGAGCTCCTGCGGATAGAGCTTCTCGTGCCCGTACAGGGTCTGGCCGAGCCGGACGCCGACGACGTGCGCGACGATCAGCATCGGGACGCTGAGGCCGAGCGTGAGCTGCAGCGGCTCGATCGCCTTCCAGTGGAACTCGCGTCGCTCAAACAGCGCCCAGATACCGAGCGCGGCATGCACCAGGCAGGCCGAGTAGAACACGACGGCGACCGGCAGGAACTGCCAGAACCTGGTGTGGTAGTGCACCCCGATCGCCAACGCCTCGGTCGAGATATTGCCCAGCGCATGGTTCAGGAAATGGCTGATCAGGTAGGCGAACATGATCGCCCCCGTGACTAGGCGGACCTGCCGCTGGCCGATGCCGCGGGCCATGTCCTGCAGGTGCTCGCGCGAGGGGGAGGCCATGTGATTCATGATCGGCAAGTCTAATGTTTAATTCCCGCGCTGAACACCACCACGGGTCCGGACGAGCCGCATGGCGGGCTGGGCGGAACGTTGACACTCCGTTAAGAGTCGAACAAAAAGCGCGCCGTGACGATAGCCCCTTCCGATAACATCGGTGTTAAACCGGCCCGTTCGCGCGCGCCGGACTGGCGCGGCGTCATCGCCGTGATCGTTGCCATGACCGCGATGCGGCTGGTCTATGCCCATGCGCTCGACCTGCGCACCGACGAGGCCTATTACTGGACCTGGTCGAAGGAAAACGTGCTGTCATTCCTCGACCATCCGCCGATGGTCGCCTGGTTCATCCGCTTTGGCACCGCTGTGCTCGGCGACACCAATCTCGGTGTCCGCCTCGGTGGCATCGTGGCGATGCTGGCCACCCAGCTCCTGCTCGCCGACATCGTCCGCCGCGTGACATCAGGCAATGTCCGCGCGGTGATGCTGGCGCTGCTGTTGCCGGAGGCGGCGCTCTATTACGGGCTGTTGATGGCCAAGGTCGCGCCGGACACGGCGCTGATCCCGTTTTCGGTGGCGCTGCTGTGGTCGCTGGTGCGGCTTGCGCAGAGCCATGACGGACGCTGGTGGCTCGCCGCGGGACTGTTCGCCGGGCTGTCGCTGCTGTCGAAATTCACCGCGATCATGTTCGCGCCGGCGGTGCTCGCCTTCGCGCTGGTACCGGACTGGCGGTGGCGCTGGCTGCGCAGCCCCTATCCCTACCTTGCCGCGCTGATCGCGATCATCGTGTTCTCGCCGGTGCTGATCTGGAATGCGGAACATGACTGGGCCTCGTTCCGTTTCCAGGCGGTGCGCGCCACCGTCGAGCGCGATCTCACCTTCCGCACGCTCGGCGAATTCGTCGGCATGCAGTTCGGTCTGGTCGGTTTCGTGCTGCTGCCGGTGACGCTGTTCGCAGCAGGGCTGACGGCATGGCGCGGCTATCTCAGGCGCGAGCCGGTCGCGATCCTGCTGGCGACAGCGGTGCTGGTGCCGTTCATCTACTTCCTCTGGAAGTCGCTGACCTTGCGGGTCGGTGACACCTGGCCGATGTTCCTGTGGCCGGCCGGCTTTGCGGCGGTTGCCATCAACGTGACGCGGATGCCGTTCGAGGGCTGGTCGGTCGGGCTGGTCAAATCGACGGTGTATTGGGCACGGACTGCGATTTCCACCGGCATCGTCTTCGTGGTCTGCGTCTTCCTCTATTACATGTTCGCGCCGTGGAATCTGATCGGCCGCACCGATCCGATCGGCACCGAGGCGGGCTACGACGTGGTGGCCGCGCGCACGCTGGCGCAGGTCGAGGCGACCGGCGCGACCTGGGTCGCGACCACGGACTACCGCACCTATGCGATGCTGCGCTGGATGCTGCGCGGGCGGGCGCCTGTCATCGAGATCAATGAGCGCGGCCGCTTCCAGGGCTTTGCCGATCCCGGCATGAGCCGCATCCGCGATCATGTCGGCATCTATGTCGGGCGCGAGCCCGAGAACAATCTGCCGCTGTGGAAGGAAACATCGGCGGTGCGCACGCCGCTGGAGCGCGTGACGCGGAGCTGGCGCGGCATGGTGATGGACACCTATGCGCTGGAGAAGATCTCAGGCTGGACCCCCGATCTCTCGCCGCCGCCGGACACGACGTTCTTCCGCTGGCGCGTGCTGGCGATGCTCTCAGAGCCTTGCGAGATCACCTTCTCCCCTTGTGGGAGAAGGTGGCAGCCGAAGGCTGCCGGATGAGGGGTCTCGCTCCGCGGGTGAGGTGCGCGTGGATGGATACCCCTCAGGTGGCTCCCCCACTCGCGTAACATACTCGATGTCGTCCCTGCGAAAGCAGGGGCCCATAACCACCGATGCTGGTTATCTTGCATCTCTGTAACGGCGAGCCCGCTCACAATATCCGCTGCGGCGTATGGGTCCCTGCTTTCGCAGGGACGACAGCTGTGTTTGTCGCGAGCACGACGTGGATGGTGGGCGCCGCGCAAACGTGTCTTTGCCGGCTCTGCGCCGCTATTCCTCTTCGTCGCGCTTGCGGATCAGGTCTTTTGCCAGATCGGTCAGCGCCGGGCGCGGCAGGGCGTTGAAGGGGAGCGGGCGGGTGACGTCGATCGCGGCGAGGCCGAGGCGGGCGGTCAACAGGCCGTTGAGCATGCCTTCGCCGAGCCGCTGCGAGAGCTTTGCCGCGATGCCGTGGCCGAGCATCTGCTGGATCAGGCTGTCGCTCGCGGCCATGCCGCCGGTGATCGCCAGATGCGCGATGACATGGCGCAGCAGGCGGATCATGCCGAGCGCGCCGGGCCGGCCGCCATAGAGCCGCGCCAGCTGCCGGATCATCCGCAAGCTCGCCACGAACACGAACAGCACGTCGAACAGCGCGCGCGGACTGACCGCGGTGACGACGGAGACGCGCTGCGCGGCCGAAGACACCAGCCGCCGGGCCTCCTCGTCGAGCGGCGTCATCAATTCGCGCTCGGCGAGACGGATCATGTCGGCACCGTCGATGATGTCGTCGGTGTGGCTCTGCAGCGCGCTGCGGGCGCGGGCGAGCTGCGGGGTCCGGTGCGCGAGCTTGAGCAGGTCGGCGACGACAGCCCGGCTCGCCGCCCGGTCGTCGCTGATCAGCACCTCGGCGGCGCGCAAATGCAGTT
The DNA here is from genome assembly GCF_040446015.1 of Bradyrhizobium sp. INPA03-11B. Lineage (NCBI taxonomy): Bacteria > Pseudomonadati > Pseudomonadota > Alphaproteobacteria > Hyphomicrobiales > Nitrobacteraceae > Bradyrhizobium > Bradyrhizobium sp. INPA03-11B. The sequence continues at coordinate 105,401 of NZ_JASGSR010000008.1, read as the reverse complement.
TCTCGATGGCTGCAAGTCGCGTGAGACCGACGAGCTCGCGCATGGTGACGACCGCGAGCGCCACCGCGGCGATGACGGCGAGCACGAGCCCGAGGAAACCGAGGCCTTCGTTGCGCGCGAACAGATCCTCAATCAGGTTGAGGACGCCAAGCCCGGTGCCGAGCACCACGAGGCCCGCGACCGCGCTCCAGAACAGCGTGCCCCAGCGGAAGCCGCGGCGCGCCGGCAGCAGCGGCGTATCGACCGGCACCGGCAGCTGCGCGGGCTCGCCCTCGGGCACGATCTGGATCGTGCCGCGCATGAGGCGGCCGCTGTCGTCCGGATCGATCACGACCACGCCGGGATCGTCGAGCTTGAACGTCGCCGGCCGCCGGGGAGGCGTCTTCTCGTTCATTGCAGTTTGTCTCCAATCAGGAACTGGAGGACGCGGTCAAGGCGGATGTGAGGCAGCGCCGGCTCCGCATCGCCGCTGCGTTCCAGCTTCGGCGGGCGGAAGCGCAGGAAACGATAATCGGCGGCCTCGGCGCCCGAGCTCGAGAGGCCGCGGAATCCGCCGTTGAACAGCTCCTCCGGATTGTCGGGCAGGTCGCCGGGAAAGGTCGCAACTTCCGTCTCGCCGTCCAGAATCTCGCCATTGGCGACTTCGCCCGGCGCCGGCGTGCCGAGGATCGACGGCAGCCTGTCGCGGCCGCGCTGAACCTGCGCCTCGCGGGTGGCGCGCACTGCGGCGAGCGCCACCACGTCGATCTCGGCGCCGGCATATTCGGCGCGCTCGGCGGCCCTGGCCACGATCCGCCGCAGCACGGCTTCGAGGCGGTCGTGGCTCTGGTGATGCAGGTGGTCCGCCTTGGTCGCCGCGAACAGGATGCGGTCGATGCGCGGCCGGAACAGCGCGCTCAGGATCGTGCTGCGGCCGATTCGGAAGCAGTCGAGGATCCCGGCGAGCGCGGCCTCGAGATCGTGCAGCGCCTCTGGGCCGGCATTGAACGCGGCGAGTGCATCGGCCAGCACGATCTGGCGATCGAGCCGCGCGAAGTGATCGCGGAAGAACGGCCGCACCACGACGTCCTTGTAGGCCTCGTATCGTCGCCGCATCATCGCCCATAGCGAGTGATCCGGCGCGCTGCCGTCCACCGGCACGTCGAGCGGCGCAAAGGTCAGCGCCGGCGTGTCGGCGAGGTTGCCCGGCATCAGGAAGCGGCCCGGCGGCAGCAGGCTCATCGCGAAACGCTCGTCGCGGCAGGCGCGCAGATAGTCGGTGAACAGGCGTGCTTCGGTGAGCGCAGCCTGCTCGTCCTCTCTCGCCTCGGGCTTTAGCGTTGCGAGATGGGCGTGCCAGGGCGCTGCGAGTTTTGCGCGCAGCGGCTCGCGCGACAATGCAAGGCTCTCCGCCGACCATTGCTCGTAGCTCTTGCTCAGCAGCGGCAGGTCGAGCAGCCACTCGCCGGGATAGTCGACGATGTCGAGGGTCAGCGTGCGGTCCGCGCCATTTTGCCGCTGATACTCGATCACGAGGCGAAGCTCGGAGATGTCGGTGGTCGAGTTCGGCCAGGTCCGCTCCTCGACCAATGTCCGGACATGGTTCTCATAGGCGAAGCGCGGCACCGCATCGTCGGGCTGCGGGGCGAGATAGGCGCTCGCGATCCGCCCCGAGGCATAGGCCTCGAACACCGGGAAGCGGCCGCCGCGGGTCAGCCCATGCACCAGCGCGGTGATGAACACGGTCTTGCCGGCCCGCGACAGGCCGGTGACGCCGAGCCGCACCGTCGGGTTGAAGAAACCCTCGCCATAGTCGAGCAGCGCCCGCGCCGAGAGACGGGCTTCCTCGACGATATCAGAGAAACTGGGGGGCATGGAGGGTTAACGACAAACCCGGCAGGAGGGACCTAAAGGGCGGGCGATCACCCGCAAGTTGGCGATTATCGGGCCAAAATCAAGCTTCACATTTCCGGCGCCTTTGCAGGCGAGGGATGGTGAGGGGATTTGAACGCGTCCCGCCACCCGCGCTACCCATAGTCAAACGGCCACAGGAAAGCCTGCATGACGGTCTTCCGCCTGAAGCAACTTGCCTCGACCTCGATCCACGCGGCCGGCGCCGCGCTGTGGAACTACGACCGCGCCGAGCTGATCGCCGACGGCGTCGTTCATCTTGTCGGCGTCGCTTTCGGGCTGGTTGCCGCCACCGCGCTGATCGTGCTGACCGCGGTCTATGCCGGCCCGTTCGACGTTGCCGTGGTGTCGGTCTATGTCGCAGGCCTGCTCGGGATGCTGACGCTGTCGGCGACCTATAATCTCTGGCCGGTGTCGCGCGCCAAATGGGTGTTGCGGCGCTTCGATCATTCCGCGATCTATCTGTTGATCGCCGCGACCTACACGCCGTTCATCGTGGAACTGAAGGACAGTTATTTTGCGATCGCGCTGCTGGTCGGCGTGTGGTGTGTGGCGATCGTCGGGATCTGGCTGAAGCTGCGCTATCCCGGCCGCTTCGACCGGCTCTCGGTCGGGCTTTATCTTGCGATGGGCTGGAGCGGCATCATGCTCTACGACCGCGTCGTCAAGGCGCTGCCCACGATGGCGCTCGGCTTTGTGCTGGCGGGCGGCATCCTCTACAGCCTGGGCGTGATCTTCCACTCCTGGCGGCGGCTGCGCTTCCAGAACGCGATCTGGCACTGCTTCGTGCTGCTCGGCGCCGCCTGCCACTATACGGCGGTGTTCGACGTCGTGCTGGCGAGCTGAGCGGCCGGCCGGCGTTACGCGCGGGGCCGGCTCTCGAAAAGATCATGCATCGGCAAAAGATGCGCTATCATGATCGCTCTTCGTTTGAGCATGAGACCGGCTTCCGGATCATGCCCTGAAATCAAGATATCGGGAGGATGGCCATGCAGGTGGCGGGTAAAGTCGTGGTGGTCACCGGCGGTGGCAATGGCATCGGCAAGGCGCTGTGCGAGGCGTTCCACGCCGCGGGCGCGTCCAAGGTCGTGGTGGTCGACCTTGATCACGCGGCGGCCGAAAAGGTCGCGGCCTCGGTCGGCGGTGCCGCCTTCAAATGCGATGTCGGGCAGGAGAAGAACGTCCTGCATGTGATCGAGGAGACCGAGCGCATGTTCGGCCCGATCGCACTGTTCTGCTCCAATGCCGGCATCGGCGGCGGCTTCGATCCGCTGTCGAAGAATGCCGGCGGCACCTCGGACGAGCCGTGGTCGCGGAGCTGGGCGATCCATGTGATGGCGCATGTCTATGCCGCGCGGCATCTGGTGCCGCGCATGAAGGCGCGCGGCGAGGGCTACTTCCTCAACACGATCTCGGCCGCGGGCCTGTTGTCGCAGGTCGGCAGCCCGGCCTATTCCACCACCAAGCACGCCGCGGTCGGCTTCGCGGAAAACCTCGCGATCTCGCATCGCGCCGACAACATCAAGGTCTCGATCCTCTGCCCGCAGGGCGTCGACACCAACATGCTGCGCTCGATCCCCAAGGGCCCGCAATCCGGTGACGGCGATCTCACCGCGGAGCAGGTCGCGCAGGATGCGCTCAAGGGCATCGAGCAGGAGACCTTCCTGATCCTGCCGCACCCGCAGGTGCTCGGCTACATGCGCAAGAAGACCGAGAATTACGACCGCTGGATCGGCGGCATGGCCAAGATCCAGGCCAAGATGCGCGAGAGCCACGGGAAGTGACGCGCGGAGCGTGTTCCGCAAGTCAGCCGCCCTGTGAGGTGAGCACGCTCGTCAGGCTCCCTCTCCCCTTGTGGGAGAGGGTGGGGTGAGGGGTGGCCCCCGGCGAGATGATTGATCGAAGCGTCGCTATCGCAATCTCGCTCGCGTGCCGTTGAGACAATCGAGAGAGCAACCGTGTGGTACCCCTCTCCCCAACCCTCCCCCACAAGGGGGGAGGGAGCCCGTCCGCTAGTGCGTCCCTCACTTCGGTGAGAAGCTGCGTATTGTTTGTGCTGTGATCGCTTCATCACTTGATCAGCGCAATCGCCTCGCGAAACCGGGGATGTTCGGCGGTTTTCAGCCATTCGAACACCACCATCTCGGTGGTCACGATCTCGGCGCCGTGCCGCTCCATGCGGCGGATCGCGGTTTCCTTGTCTTCGGTGCGGCGCGAGCCCAGCGCATCGCGCACGACATAGACCTTGCGGCCGGCGTCGATGAGGCCGAGCACAGTCTGCTGCACGCAGACATGCGCCTCGCAGCCGGCGACGACGAGGTGCCTGTGGGGCGGGACCGCGCCGAGGAATTCGCGCTCGCGGACGGCGTCGAAGGTCATCTTGTGGATCAGTCGCACTTCGGTGGTCGCAAGCTCGGCGACGGTCGCGCCGAGGCCCTTGGCATTCTGCTCGGTGAAGACCATGGGAATATCGACGAGCCCGGCCATGTCGATCAATCGCCGCGCATTCCTCACCGCTGTCGTGCCCTGATCGATCGCCGGCATCAGGCGGGACTGGAAGTCGACGATCAGCAGCAGCGACTTTCTCGGATCGATCGTCAGCATGGCCTCACTCCTTACCGAGTTGCGCGATCTTCTCGCGCAGATAGGCGTCCATCAGATCAGGCGCGGACGCACCGAACATTCGGATGCGGCCGGTGTGCAGCAACAGCAAGAGGCCGGTCGCATGCGCGAAGCAATCCACCATCACGGTGTTCGCCTTCTGCCGGGACGCGCCGAGCGCCTCTGACGCTTCCGCAATCGGATGCAGCGCCGCCTCCAGCGCGGCGTTCAGCTCGTGGTCGCGGTCATGGCCGAGCCCGGCCGGCTTCATGCCGCCGCGGAACAAATAGAAGCCGAGATCGAGATCGCGCGGGTTGTCCGCGTAATAGCGGAAGAAGGCCATCCCCGCCGCATGCAGCCGCTGCTTGGCGCCGCGCGTCGTCGCGACCGCGGCGCTGACGGCCTCGCCGAGCGAGGCCAGCGATTGCCGCAGCACCTCGGCATAGATCGCTTCCTTTGAATCGAAGTGGAAGTACAGCGCCGCCGGCGTGTAGCCGGCCCGCGTCGCAATCGCGCGCAGGCTCGCGCCTTCGAGGCCTTCTTCGGCGAACACGCTGCGCGCCGCATCGAGGATCAGCTCCCGCTTGTGGCGGCTGACCGCTTCCTTCCTGCTCTCGCGCATCTGCATCCGGCCGAATCCGTTCTTGACTCAATTCTAACAGCGTTAGATAATTTAACAGTGTTCAAATAAATGAGCAAGGGAGAAGCGCCATGCTGATGACGGCCGCGGACTACCGGGAATCCCTGCGCCGCTACAAGCCGCGGGTGTTCGTCAACGGCGAGGCCGTAGCGAGCGTCGCGGACGAGCCGTTGCTGGCGCCGGGCGTGGCGGGCGTGGGCGTGACCTACGATTTCGCACATCAGCCCGAGCACGCGCCGACCATGACGGCGCGGCAGGTGACCTCCGGCAAGACCGTCAATCGCATGCTCCATATCAATGCGAGCTCGCAGGATCTGCTCTACAAGCTCGAAGCGGTGCGGCTGGTGTGCCGGACCTCGGGCTGCGCCCAGCGCTATCTCACCCATGACGCGCTGAACGGGCTCTACCAGGCGACCAAGCTGACCGACGATCGCCACGGCACCGATTACAGCCAGCGCTTCCTCAACTACCTGCACGAGGTGCAGGACCAGGACCTGACGCTCGGGGTCGCGATGACCGACGCCAAGGGCGACCGCTCCAAGCGGCCGGGCCTGCAGGCCAATCCCGACGTCTACGTTCATATCAAGGAGCGTCGCCCCGACGGCATCGTGATCCGCGGCACCAAGGCGATCGTGACCGGCGCGCCCTACATGCACGAATTCCTGGTCATGCCGTGCCGTACCCACGTGCCCGACGACAAGGATTTTGCGGTCTGTTGCGCGGTGCCGGTCGATGCGCCCGGCGTCACCATCGTTGCACGCCCCGCCGGCCGGCCCGGCGATGCATCGGCAAAATTCTCGGCGAAGTACGGCCAGTCGGTCGGCGTCGTGATGTTCGACGACGTGTTCGTGCCGCACGACCGCGTGTTCCTCGCCGGTGAGACCGAGGAGGGCGGCTTCCTCACCACGTCCTATGCCACGCATCACCGCCACTCCTGCATCGGTGCGCGCGCCGGCTTCGGCGATCTCCTGATCGGCGCCGGCGCGTTGATGATCGAGGCCAACGGGCTTGATGCCGAGAAGCACGCCCATATCCGCGAGGCGATGGTCGAACTCATCACCATCACCGAGAGCTTCTATGCCTGCGGCGTCGCCTCCTCGGTCTATTGCACCAAGGGCCCGGCGGGCTCGGTGATGCCGGACGCTGTGTTCTCGAACATAGGCAAGCTGCTGCTGGCGACCAAGATCTACGACATGCACCGCGTCGCGCATTATGTCTCGGGCGGCTTGATCGTGGCGCTGCCGGGCCCCGACGAGGACCACAATCCGGAGACGCGCGCTTCGCTCGCCGCCGTGATGGGCGGACGTCCGGATATTCCGGCCGAGCAGCGCGCCGAGGTGGCGCGGCTGATCGAGGATCTCACGGTCTCGCATGAAGCCGGCTGGTACTCGGTGATCTCGCTGCACGGCGGCGGCTCGCCGGAGGCGATGAAGCGCGAGATCTGGCGCAATTATCCCGTCATGGAGAAGGCCGAGCTGGTCGAGAATTTGCTCGGCCGTGGCCTTGTCGACAAGGGACAGCGGGTGTCGAAGCAACCCGGCCGCTGCTGCGCCACCGGCTGCGAGGCGCCGGCGCCGTCAGCGGCTGTGGAGCAGGAGCGTGAAAATGCTCTCGTGAGGTGAGCATGCTGTTTGGGCTCCCTCCCCCCTTGCGGGGGAGGGCTGGGGAGAGGGGTAAGCCCCGGGTGAGGTATTGATATGAGTACCGCTTTCGCAATCCCGACCGCGTTTCGTTGAGACTCATACTGAGAGAGCATGCCGTGTGGCACCCCTCTCCCTAACCCTCCCCCGCAAGGGGGGAGGGAACCCAGCCGCCGGTGCCTTCCTTACGAGTGTGTGGGAGTCGCGGTTATCCCTAGCCCTTCTGCGTGTAAAGCAGCGGCACCGCGGAATCCACCATCACCTCGATCAGGCTGGCGCCTTGATGCGACAGGGCGCGCTTGTAGGCGCCGGGAAGCTCGGCCGACTTCGTCACCCGCATTGCGTCGCAGCCCATGCCTTCGGCGAGCTTGACGAAATCGATGCCGGGCAAATCGAGGCCCGGCACGTTCCGTACCTGCATGACCTGGCTGAATGAGCGCATCGCGCCGTAGCCGGAATTGTTCATCACGACGACCGTCAGCGGCAGCTTGCGCTGCGCGGCGGTCCACAGCGCCTGGATCGAATACATCGCCGAGCCGTCGCCGATCAGGCAGACCGTGCGCCCGGTGCTGCGGCCGAGCGACATGCCGACCGCGGCCGGCAGGCTGTAGCCGAGGCCGCCGCTCGCCATGGTGTAGAAGCTGTCCTGGCCACGCATCGGCATCGCCTTCTGCATCAATGGGCGATGCGACGGCACTTCCTCGACCAGTGCATCATGCGGCCCCATCGCAGCCGAGAGCGCGTGCAGCGCGTATTCGGCGGGGATCGGATCGCCGGCCGCGGGCGCCGGCGGCAGGATGCGACCGGCGGGCGCGGTCCGCCTGGTTTCGGGCAGCAGCTCGAGCAGCGCCGTCAGCGCCGGCTTCATGGTCGCGACGATGCTGTGGCCGGTCGGCGTCATCGCGGCGGCGTCGGGATCGTCGGTGATCTGGAAGATCGTGGTCGCGCCGTCGAAGATCGCGGCATGGCCCTCGACATGGAAGGTGAACACCGGCGCGCCGACCACGACGACAAGATCGTGCTCGCGCAGCGCATCGGAGAGCTGGCCCGGTGCGGCATGCAGGAAGCCGGCAAATTGCGGATGCCGCTCGGGGAACGAGCAGCGCGCCGAGAACGGGCTCGCCCACACCGCGGCCTTCGTCTTCTCGGCGACCTTGACCATGAGATCGACCGCCTCGGCCCGATCGACGGACGGGCCGACGACGAGGGCTGGGCGCTTGGCCTCGCCGAGCGCGGCCACCAGCGCCCGCATCGCGGCCGCATCGGGGCCGATTTCACGGCTGACCTGGCGCGCCTCGAGCGGCTGTGTAGCGTGCGCCCAGTCGTCGATCGGCACCGAGACGAAGGTCGGTCCGCAGGGCGGCTGCATCGCGACGTAATAGGCGCGCGCGATCGCGGCCGGCACGTCCTCGGCACGCGCCGGCTCGACCGCGAATTTCACGTAAGGCCGCGGGAATTCGGAGGCGCGCTCGGCATAGAGGAAGGCCTGCAGTGGCATGATCGAGCGGGCCTGCTGGCCCGCGGTGATCACCAGCGGGGTCTGGTTGCGATAGGCGTTGTAGATGTTGCCGAGCGCGTTGCCGACGCCGGCCGCCGAATGCAAATTGACGAAGCCGGCATTACGCGTCGCCAGCGCATAGCCGTCGGCCATGCCGACGACCGAGGCCTCCTGCAGGCCGAGCACGTAGTCGATGTCGTCGGGCCAGTCGCTCAGGAACGGCAGCTCGGTCGAACCGGGATTGCCGAAAACCTTCTTGATGCCCCACGCGCGCAGCAGGCCGAAGGTGGCGTCCTTGACGCTGACGGTCTTGCCTTTGCTGGCGGCGGGTTTGCGCGACGACATCGGGCGGCTCCCATTTCTGTCTTGTTTGGTTCCGTCATTGCGCGCGGCAAAAGCGGAAAGGCAATCCACCTGTCGATGGATTGCCTGACGATGTCAAGCCGCGGTCCGGATGTGTTCCGGCTTGGAAAAATTCGGGCGGCTATTCCACGTCATCCTGAGGTGCGAGCGGAGCGAGCCTCGAAGGGTGCCGTGGCCCGAGTGGGGCCGTCGATCCTTCGAGACGCGCGCTGAAGCGCGCTCCTCAGGATGACGGATCACCTTTCGCTGTAGTCTTTAATTGGCCTTCAGCGCGGCGGTCTGCTTGGTGAGCTGCTTGTCGAAATCCTGCTCCAGCCCCGCCACATAGGTGGCGTTCTCGCCCGGCTTGACGAACGGGTTCGGCGCGCCGTCCTTCATCTGCGCGCGCTTGGCCTGCATGTCGTAGACCTCCGGATGCGGCCCGAGCAGCACGTCGACCTTCATCGCCTTGACCTTGGCGAAGGTCGAACGGTAGTCGTCGACGATGCCGGGATAGGTCGGACGGCCAACCAGCCGGTTCAGCGCGACGGTCCCGCTGCAGAAGAACAGCACGTTGCGCTTTTCGTTGCCGTCCTTCACGGTCATCTCCCAGCTGGTGCAGCCGGGCGAATGGCCGGGCGTGGCGTGCGCGGCCAGCGTCATGTCGCCGAGCGTGACCTTGTCGCCTTCCTTGACGCTGCGGTCGACCTTCACAGGCGTAAAGGCCAGATCGGCGTTGCTCTCGTCGCCCGGATAGTAGCCGCCCTCGAGCAGGGGCTTGTCGCGCTCGCCGGCGATCATTTGCGCGCCGGTCTCCTTCTTGATCTCGGCAAAGCCGCCGGTGTGATCGAGATGGGCGTGGGTGTTGAGGATGATCTTGATGTCGCCTTCCTTGAAGCCGAGCTTGGCGATGTTGTCCTTGATCATGCCGGTCGACTGCTGCATGGCCGTGTCCATCAGGATCAGCCCTTGCGACGTCTTGATGACATAGACCGCGATCCCGTCGGTGCCGACATAGTAGATGTTGTCGATCAGCTGATACGGTTCGAATGGCGCGGTCCATTTCTTCATGACCGTGGCCATGAAATCCTTGAGCGTCTGTGCCTGCGCACCGGTTGCGATCAGCGCGAGCGCGCACAGCGCGGCTGCGATCGTCCTCATGGTTGCCTCCCTGCCCGTTATTGTTCGTGCACGGGCCGCACTATGCGTGCTGGCAACGTCGGCCGCAAGCGGCCGGCGGCCAGCCGCCGGTCAAGGCGACCCGCCGTCCGGCGCATGCCTTCCGCGGTCAGCTCGCGTATTGGGCGATGCCGTTGCCGAACGACCAGTTTTCCTTGGCGACCTCGACGAGGTTGATGAAAACGTCGTCCGGGCGTACCTGCAGCTGGCTTTGGAGGTCGTCTGCGATCCGCTTGTAGAACGCCTTCTTCATCTCGACCGTACGCCCGGCATTTAGGGTGATCTGGATGAAGACGAGATCGTCGCTGTAAGTGTTGCCGAGATAGTTGTCGGCGTAGTTCAGGTCACCACGATCATGCTCGGTGATGATCTGAAACTTGTCGTTCTCCGGCACGTTGATGATCTCGCGCATCGCATTGTAGACGATCTCGCCGAGGGTCTTGCGATATTCGGCGGACTTGCCGCGCTTCAGGTCGATGCGAACGAATGGCATGGTGGTCTCCTGTGTTGTGGGGGCTCGGCCGGATCAGCCCCATGTGATCGAGACGCTGCGGCGGTGCGAATGCTCTCGCGTCGTCCGCCTGCGCCGGCGGCGTCGGAAAAATTCAGCGGGTTGCCTTGAAAGCCTCCCATCGCGCATTGCGCTCTTTCTGGTATTTGGGCAGTCGCTCCCCGACCATGTCGGCGCGACGCACCGGCTCACCGCAGGACTCGCAGACCGGGCCGAGCCCGGCGGGCTTGCCGCAGACGAGGTGCGTGTAGTTCATCGCACGCCCCTCCTTTGGAGATTTGCACCAGGCCTCGCCCCAGGCGCGCAGCGCCATCAGAACAGGAAAGAACGCTTCGCCCTTCTCGGTGAGGTGATACTCGTGGCGCAGCGGGTGCTTGTTGTAGATGCGCCGCGTCACCAGACCGTCCGCCTCCAACTTCTTCAGCCGTGCGGTGATCATCTGCGGCGTGCCGCCGGTCTGCGCCTGGATTTCCTCGAAGCGATGACTGCGCGCGAACAGCTCGCGCAAAACCAGTACAGTCCAGCGGTCGCCCACGACGGTTTCGGCACGAGCGACCGGACACAGCGTTTGGTCAGTCGTGTTGTCCTTGATTTTCGCCATCACGATTTCTTCGTCGGGCTTGTTACTATGAATTTCATAGCAATATGGCCCGGCATCGTTGCAATTGCAATGGGCCGCATTCGGCCCGGTCTTTCATCACCAAGGAGTGGGCCATGTCCACCGAACCGGCGCCGGCAGCGGCCAAAGTCGATTTGAAGCTCGAGGTCGTCGTCATTCCCGTCGCCGACGTCGACCGCGCCAAGCGCTTCTACCAGGACTTGGGCTGGCGGCTTGATGCCGACTTCGTCAGGCCCGACGGCTCGCGCGCCGTGCAGCTTACGCCGCCGGGTTCGCCGACCTCGATCCATCTCGGCTCGGGAGCTGCGCTGCCGCGCTTCCTGATCGTCAACGACATCGAGGCGGCGCGCGCCGAACTGATCGCGCGTGGCGCGGACGTCAGCGAGGTGTTTCATCGCGGCGCCGAAGGCCGCATCAAGGGACCGGATCCGGCGCGCCCGAGCTACGGCTCGCTTGCCACCTTCAACGATCCCGACGGCAATGTCTGGCTGCTGCAGCAGGTCACGCAGCGGCTGCCCGGGCGTGTCGACGGAAACAGCACGACCTTCAATTCATCTGCCGATCTCGCCGCTGCGCTCCGCCGGGCAGCGGCGGTCCATGGCGCGCATGAGAAGCGGACCGGTGGGCACGATGCGAACTGGCCGGACTGGTACGCCGAGTACATCGTCCGCGAGCAGGCCGGCAAGCCGCTGCCCGAATAGTCAAACTGCAACGCGTGCAACGGCCGCGTCGCGGCCGATCCATTCTGACGACAACCGAGGTGATCGCGGCTTTGCCGGCGGAATCTCGTTCAAAGGAGCCAGTGCAATGACCAAGACATCTCGGACATCGGTAGCCGTCGCAGCAAGCCAATCCAACCAGGAAGCCATCGACCAGGACAGACGCAGGCTGCTTACCGGCGCGGCGCTGGGCCTGGCCGCCGCCGGCGCCGCCAGCCTGTTTCCCGCGCGCTCCGTTGCGGCGGCCGCTGATGATGCGATCCGCCCGTTCCGCGTCAATATTCCCGAGGAAGACCTGGTCGACCTTCGCCGCCGTCTGGCGGCGACCCGGTGGTCCGACAAGGAGACCGTCAACGACGACTCGCAGGGCGTTCCGCAGGCGTTGCTCCGCGATCTCGTCCGCTACTGGCAGACCGATTACGACTGGCGCAAGGTCGAGGCGCGGCTCAACGCCCTGCCGCAGTTCATCACCGAAATCGACGGGCTCGACATTCACTTCATTCACGTTCGCTCGAAGCACGACGATGCACTGCCGATGATTGTCACGCATGGCTGGCCGGGGTCGGTGATCGAGCAGATGAAGATCATCGAGCCCCTGACCAATCCCACCGCGCATGGCGGCAGCGCATCGGATGCGTTCCACCTCGTGATCCCGTCGATGCCGGGCTACGGCTTCTCCGGCAAGCCGACCACAGTCGGCTGGGATTCTCAGCGCATCGCACGGGCCTGGGTCCAGCTGATGAAGCGGCTCGGCTACAGCAAGTTCGTAGCGCAGGGCGGCGACTGGGGTTCGCCGGTCTCCAATGAAATGGCCAAGCTCGGTGCGCCGGAGCTGCTCGGCATCCACGTCAATCTGCCCGGCGTCGTTCCGCCCGAGGTCTTCAAGGCGGTTTTCACGGGTGGTCCGGCGCCGGACAATCTGTCGGCGGAAGAGCAGCACGCGTTCGAGCAGATCAAGCTTCAGTTCGCCAAGCGACGAGCCTATGCGCAGATCATGGGCACCCGCCCGCAGACGCTCGCGGCGTTCGCGGATTCACCGGCGGGCCTCGCCGCCTGGCTGCTCGATCATGGCGACGGCTATGCGCAGCCGGCCTCGGCGATGACGTCGGCGGTGCTCGGACATGCCGTCAACGGCCATTCCGCGGGCGCGCTGACCCGCGACGACGTGCTTGACAACATCACGCTGTACTGGCTCGCCAACAGCGCGATCTCCTCGGGCCGCCTGTACTGGGAAAACAAGACCAACCTTTATCTGCCCGCCAATGTCACGATCCCCGCCGCCGTCACCGCGTTTCCCGGCGAAAGTTTTGTGGCGCCGCGCAGCTGGGCCGAAAAGGCCTATCACAAGCTGATCTACTTCCATCAGGCCGAGGCCGGCGGCCATTTCGCGGCCTGGGAGCAGCCCGACATTTTCAGCAGAGAGGTCCGGGACGCGTTCCGGCCGCTCCGCAAGCTGATCTGAGAATAGAGGAGGAACATCCGTCATGCCGAAACTTGCACTCATCGCCACTGTCGAGGTCGCGCCGGAGAGGCGGGACCAGGTCTTGTCGCTGCTGTCGGCGCACGGCGCCCGCTCGCTCAGGGATGAGCCAGGCACGCTGCACTTCGACATCCTTGTGCCGCGCGAGGACGCGTCGAAGCTGCTGATCTACGAGGTCTATCAGGACGACGCCGCGTTCGAGGCGCATCGCCATGCGCGATCGATCGCACAGTTCCGCGAGGAGAGCGCCGGGCTCGGCATCAAGATCACCGCAACGCGGTGCACGCCCGCCGTCTAGCCATCGTTGCGAGCGGCGTCACGCCCGGCTGAGGCTGGCGCCACGCTCGGACAAAATCTTCTCGGCCTTGGGCGTCAGCTCGTAGAGGTCGCCGTCCTTGGCGACGTATCCCTCCTTGATGAGCCGGTCGACTTCGCCTTGCGCGTCACCGGCAAAGGCAATGGATTGGGCGATGTCGCAGAGAAGCGCGACCTGTTCGTCTCTAAGCATGGCGTCCTCCGTCAGGGCGGGGAACGCGCAGGCCGGCATTCGGTTCCAGCGGCGGCCGAAACGGGCTCAGACGATCTGGCGCAGCAGTTCGATCAGGCGGCCACATTCATCGTCCGTGCCGACCGTGATGCGCAGGAAATCCTCGATCCGCGGCTTCTGGAAATGGCGCACCAGGACGCCGCGCTCGCGCAGCTTCGCGGCGAGATCCGCGCCGCGATGGCCGTGATGGCGTGCGAACACGAAGTTCGCAAGCGACGGCAGCACCTCGAAGCCGAGCGCGGTGAGGCCGCGGACCAGCGCCTCGCGACTCCTGACGATCCGTTGCCGGGTCTCGTCAAACCACCCGTCGTCCTCGATCGCGGCGACCGCCCCCGCGATCGCAAAGCAGTCCAGCGGATAGGAGTTGAAGCTATCCTTGACGCGTTCCAGCGCCTCGATCAGCGGACGCTGGCCGATCGCGAAGCCGACCCGCAATCCCGCCAGCGCGCGCGACTTGGACAGCGTCTGGATCACCAAGAGATTGTCGTGATGGGCGACCAGCGGCACGGCGCTCTCGGCGCCGAAGTCGACATAGGCCTCGTCGACCACCACGAGACGGTCGGGATGCTCGGTGACCAGCGCCTCGATCGCGGCACGCGGCAGCGCGATGCCGGTCGGCGCGTTTGGATTGCACAGCAGGATGGCGCTGCCCGGCCGCCGGTAGTCGGCGAGATCAATCCGCATCGCGGCGTCGAGCGGCACCTGTTCGTATCGCGCGCCATAGAGGCGGCAATAGACCGGATAGAAGCTGTAGGTGATGTCGGGGAACAGCAGCGGCGCGTCGTGCTTCAGCAGCGCCGGGAAGCTGTGAGCCAGCACTTCGTCCGAGCCGTTGCCGACGAATACCTCATCTGATGTGACGCCGCAACGCGTCGCGATCGCCTCGCGCAGCGCGGTTGCGCGCGGATCCGGATAGAGCCGCAGGCGATCCGCGGTCGCTGCGATCGCGGCCAGCGCGCGCGGCGACGGCGGGTAGGGATTCTCGTTGGTATTGAGCTTGATGAGGCCGTCGATCTTCGGCTGCTCGCCGGGCACGTATGGCGACAGATTGTGGACGACCGAACTCCAGAAGCGACTCATGATCTGCGATCCAGGGATGAATGCGATCACAATAGGGAATACGAGGCGCTGATGAAAGCGCCTCGTTAGTTCCTCGCATGCTGATCGGCGTCGTGCGCGCGTGCCTTACCAGCTCGCCGTGCCCTTCATGGTCGGCTGGCCCTCGGCGTTAGCGGTCCACAGCTCCATGCCGCCGTCCTTGTCGTTGGCATTGATGGAGAACTCGCTGCCCTCGAACAGCGGCTGCACGCCGCGATAGGTGAGCTTCTTCGGCGGCTTGCCGCCGCGCAGCCTGGCGGCGAGCTCGACGATGAAGGAGGCCTGCAGCGGGCCGTGGAAGATCAGGCCCGGATAGCCCTCGACCTTGGTGACGTAGTCGCGATCGTAGTGGATGCGGTGGCCGTTGAAGGTCAGCGCCGAATAGCGGAACAGCAGCACGGGATCGGAGACGTGGCTCTCGCGGTGCTGGGCGACCGGGGGAGGCGGCGGCGCCTTGGCCGGCGCTGAGCCTTGCGTGCTCGTCATCTCGCGATAGACGATGTCCTGCCGCTCGCGGACCGCAAGCCCGCGCGAGGTCGTGATCTCATGGTTGACCGAGACGAAGCACAGCGTGCCGGTCGAGCCCGATTTCACCGTGACGTCGGCAATCCTGGAGGTGCGCTTGGCGTCGTCGCCGATGCGCAGTGCGTCGAAGAATTCAAGCTCGCCGCCGGCCCACATCCGGCGCGGCAGCGGCACCGGGGGCAGGAAGCCGCCGCGGGTCGGGTGACCGTCGGGGCCGAGCTGCGACATCGGAAACACCGGCTGCGCCAGGCACCAATGCGTGGTCCACGGCGCGGCATCGCCGGCCTTCGGCTCGCCGATCTCCTGGAACAGCGTCGCGCGCAGCCCCATGACGAGATATTTGGTGACGACGTCGGAGGCCTCAGTGGTCTTGCCGATCCACTGGCGGAAATGATCGAGGTCGAGATTGTCGGTCATGACTGTGTTGCCCGAAGTGAGAGGTGTCTTAGTTAGCCTGCCGGCAGGCTCGGTGCACCTCTCCCGCTTGCGGGGGAGGTCGGCGCGCAGCGCCGGGTGGGGGTTCTCTCCACGGTGGGATTCGTGGAGAGAGCCCCCACCCCAACCCTCCCCCGCAAGCGGGAGAGCGGGCGCAGCTCATTCGTCGTTGATATTTGAGCCAATCTCATTGCAGCTCAGGATCGTTTGATGCGCTCGCCGATCGCGGGCACCTTGCCGTAGTGCCTGTCCTCGCCGACCACGATCGCGCCCGGCGCCGGATAGCTGACCTTGCCGTTCGGCGTGTCGACCTCGATGCGGCGCAGATGCGGATGCTTGGCGAGGTCGTCCATGCTGTTGACCTCGGCAAAGGCGATGTCGGCCTCGACAAGCTTGGCCAGCAAATCCTCGCGCGTCAGTCTGCCAAAACTATCGCTAACGATCTGATCGGTCACGGCGCGGTTGCGCACGCGCTCGACCATGTTGGCAAAGCGCGGATCGTCGGGGAGAGTGGGCTGGCCCAGTACCTTGGCGCACAGCGCCTTCCACTCGCGCTCGCTCTGGACCGAGATCAGGATCTCCTTGCCGTCCTTCGAGCGGAACACGCCGTAGGGCGCGATCGAGGGATGGGCGAGGCCGATGCGTTTGGGCGCCTTGCCGTCCTCGGCGTTGAGCAGCGGCACGGTGAGCCAGTCGGCCATCACGTCGAACATCGAGATCCGGATGTCGGCACCCTCGCCGGTGCGGCCGCGGCCGATCAGCGCTTCGAGAATGGACGCGTGCGCGGTGGCGCCGGTCGCGACGTCGACGATCGACATGCCGACGCGCGAGGCGCCCTCGGGGCCGCCGGTGATCGAGGCAAGGCCGCTGTCGGCCTGGATCAGGAGGTCATAGGCCTTGCGGTCGGCATAGGGGCCGGTGTCGCCATAGCCCGTGATCGTGCACATGATCAGTTTCGGATAGTCCTTGCGCAGCCGCTCGCGCGAGAAGCCGAGCTTGTCCATCGAGCCGGGCTTCAGGTTCTGCAGCAGCACGTCGGCGCCTGCGATCAGCGCCTCGAGCTGCGCGCGGCCTTCCTTGGTGGTGAGATCGACCACCGCGGAATCCTTGCCGCGGTTGAGCCAGACGAAATAGCTGCTCTGGCCCTTCGCCGCGGCGTCGTAGCCGCGGGCGAAGTCGCCCTCGGGCCGCTCGATCTTGATGACATGGGCGCCGGCATCGGCGAGGCGTGACGAGCAGAACGGCGCGGCAACCGCCTGTTCGACGGCGATGACGGTCAATCCCTCAAGCGGCAGCATGATCTGAGAACTCAGTAGGAGCGGGGCATGCCGAGCACGTGCTCGGCGACGAAGGAGAGGATCAGGTTGGTCGAGATCGGCGCCACCTGGTAGAGCCGGGTCTCGCGGAACTTGCGCTCGACGTCGTATTCCTCGGCGAAGCCGAAGCCGCCATGGGTCTGCACGCAGGCATTGGCGGCTTCCCAGGATGCATCCGCCGCCAGCATCTTGGCCATGTTGGCCTCGGCGCCGCAATCGAGCCCGGCCTCGTATTTGCGGGTGGCTTCCTTCACCATCAATTCCGCCGCGCGCATCGAGGCGTAGGCCTTGGCGATCGGGAACTGGATGCCCTGGTTCTGGCCGATCGGCCGGCCGAACACGCTGCGTTCCTTGGCGTAGTTGGTTGCCTTGGCGATGAACCACTTGGCATCGCCGACGCACTCGGCCGCGATCAGGATGCGCTCGGCGTTCATGCCTGAGAGGATGTAGCGGAAACCCTTGCCTTCCTCGCCGATCAGATTCTCCGCCGGCACCTTCATGTCGGTGAAGAACACTTCGGTCGTCGCGTGGTTCATCATGGTGCGGATCGGGCGGATCTCCAGCCCCTTGCCCTTCACCTCGCGCATGTCGACGATGAACACCGACAGCCCGTCGGTGCGCTTCTTCGACTGCTCCTTCGGCGTGGTGCGCGCCAGCAGCACCATCAGGTCGGAATATTCAGCGCGGCTGGTCCAGATCTTCTGGCCGTTGACGACGTAATGGTCGCCCTCGCGCCGCGCGAAGGTTTTTAGCGACGACGTGTCGGTGCCGCTGGTCGGCTCGGTGACGCCGAACGCCTGCAGCCGCAACTCGCCGGTCGCGACCTTCGGCAGATATTTCGCCTTCTGCGCGTCGTTGCCATGCCGCAGCACGGTGCCCATCGTGTACATCTGGGCGTGGCAGCCGCCGCCATTGCAGCCGGCGCGCTGGATCTCTTCCAGGATCGCCGCTGCCGCCGACAGCTTCAGGCCGGCGCCGCCATACTCCTCGGGAATCAGCACCGAGAGATAGCCGGCCTCCGTCAGCGCATCGACGAACTCCTTCGGATAGGCCATCTGGCGGTCCAGCTTGCGCCAGTATTCGCCGGGAAACTGCGCGCAGAGTTTTGCCACGGCGTCGCGGATGTCTGAGTGGTCGTCGGTGTGCTGATCGTGTGTGGTCATTGTTTCGTCTTGCCGAGCGGTTGCGCCAGGGCGTTTTCAAGCGAAACGGAATTCGGTTCGCGTGAGGAAAACGCCCGCTGTTGTAGGGCCCCGGTAAACTCCCTATGCTGTTTTGTTATAGCGTATGAACCTGCCTTCCAGGATTGGCAAGTATGGATTTCCGCCAGCTTAGGACCTTTGCGTGCGTCGCGGAACTCGGCAGTCTGAGCAAGGCATCCGATACCTTGCGAGTCGCGCAGCCGGCGCTGAGCCGGCAGATCAAGCTGTTGGAACACGAGCTGCGCACCGAATTGTTCACGCGCAACGGCCGCGGCATGGTGCTGACCGATGCCGGCCGGCTGCTGCTGGCGCGCACCGGCGGTATCGTCCGGCAGATCGACCAGATCCGCGACGACATCCAGTCCGCGGGCGGCGCGCCGTCCGGGCGCGTCGTGCTCGGGCTGGTGCCGACGGTGAGCTGCGTGATCTCGGCGCGGCTGGCGCGGCGCACGGTGGAGCGTTATCCCGGCATCTCGCTGTGCATCGTCGAAAGCTACAGCGGCCATCTGATCGAGTGGCTGCATCGCGGCGAGATGGACCTTGCGGTGATCTACGGCCCGTCGGTCGACCTGCATCTGGCGGTGCAGAGCCTCGGCCGCGACTCGATCGTCGCGGTCGGCCCGCGCGGCAGCGGGCTGAAGCAGAAGAAGCAGGTCGATATCGGCTGGCTGCTGCGCCAGCGCCTGGTGCTGCCCAGTCATTCGCACGGGCTCCGCGCCATGATCGAGCATGCGGCGGCGAATAAGAAGGTCACGCTCGACGTCAAGCTGGAGGCGGATTCGTTCCGGGTGCTGACCAGCCTGGTCGAGGAGGGGCTCGGATACACCATGCTGCCGCCATCCTCGGTGCGCGGCGAGGTCGCGGAGGGCCGGCTCGAAACCGCGCCGATCGCACGTCCGGCGCCGCGGCGCGAGCTGACGCTGGCTTCGCCGGTCGAGCATCCCGGCTCCAACGCGATCACGCTGATCGCAAGATTGCTGCGCGACGAGGTCGCCGCGTGCCGCGCCGAAGGGCTCTGGGATATCCAGCTCGCCTGAGTGCGGCTGCACTCATTTCCGTCATTGCGAGCCACCCGGTCGGCGCGTAGCGCCGCCGGATGACAGGCTCCGCGAAGCAATCCATTCCTCCACACGCGCGGAAAGATGGATTGCTTCGTCGCTATCGCTCCTCGCAATGACGGTGGTGGATACATTATCCGCTTTCAGTTCACCTTGAAGCCGAGATGGCCGCGGAAGCGGTTCTTGAGGTACGTGCCGTCGCGCGGCGGCAGCGCGCGCTCGACTTCGCCGGCCGCGATCCTGATCCGCGCCAGCCGCGGGCCGCCGTTGAGATCGCGCAGGCTGTTGCGGAAATTCTCGACGCCGGCCATGTCGGCGATATCGGAGACATTGCCGATGCCCGCGCCGCTCGCGATCACCTCGAGCTTCGCCCCTAAGCCGGAGTGGCTGGGCTGCATGCCGGTCTCACCGAAATGGCCGTTGTCGAGCACTGCGATCGAGAGATTGCCGGGTTGCTTGGTCGCGATGGTCAGGAGGCTGCCGATCCCCATCAGCTGCTCGCCGTCGCCGGTGACGACCAGCACCGGGCGCTTCGGCTGTGCCAGCGCGAGGCCGAGCCCGACCATCGCGGCGCCGCCCATCGCGCCCCAGAGATAGAAGTTGCCGGGATGCTCGCCGGCATCGAACACGTCGTAAGAGGAAGAGCCAAGCCCGGAGATCACGAGCAACTCGCCGCGGTCGGCAAGCAGCGCCTTCACGGCGGCGCGGCGATCGAGAGTGCCTGTTGGCGCTGACATCAATGCGTCTCCCTGGTCCACTTCTTGCGGCCGATCATCCGCTGCGAGATCAGCACCGCGACCTGCTGGTCGCCGTCATAGGCGAGCGAGGCGGCGGCCGAGATCACCTCCTCGGCGTCGTCGGGGTTCTCGAGCCGCAGCACTGTGGTGCCCATGATCTCGAAGGCCTGCGGCGTCGCCCGGCCCATCGGGATCTGCCAGGGATTGAACTCGGCCCATTCGCCGCGCATCGTCACCAAGGTCAGCAGCGGGAAGCGGCAGCTCGCCATCAGCGACAGCATGTTGACGCAATTGCCGACGCCGCTCGATTGCATCAGCAGCACCGCGCGATCGCCGCCGAGCCAGGCGCCGGCGGCCATCGCCACGCCCTCTTCCTCGGTCGTCAAAACGGTGGTCTTGATGTCGGCATCGGCGTGCGACAGCTTGATCAGCCTGGAATGTCCTGCATCTGGAACATAGGACACTTGCGCCACGCCAAAGCTCTTCAGCGTGCGGTAGATCGCAACCGGCCAGTCGGTGCTGGTCGCGCTGTCCTGGTGAACGGCAATCTGGTCCATCATGGCCTCGGCTAGGGGACGCGCAGTGGCGCAGTCCTCACACCGGGAGGCTTAGCGGGTGGGGGAGCTCAAATCCCGTCGCATCTGTTTCGCGCAGCTATGCCAGAATTGTATATCCCGTCATTGCGAGCCAACGGGTCGCGCGAAATGCGCGCCCGATGACAGGCTCCGCGAAGCAATCCATCTCTCCTCGCGCGCGGAGGGATGGATTGCTTCGTCGCTTCGCTCCTCGCAATGACGGGGAAGCAGCGCGGCCGGCGATCTGCGAATTCAGGCATTCGGCTGCAGGAACGTGCCGTATTGCTTGCTGGCCGCGACCGCTGCGGCGGCCTGTCCGATGACGCGCATCGCCGCCATCATGGGCCAGGGCCCGAGGCTGATCCTGCGCACGCCGGCACGGGCGAGATCGCCGATTTCGGGCACCCCCTGCGTCACCATGATGTTGACCGGCAGGGGCGTCAGTTGCACGAACCGCTCGATCAGCGCGAGGTCGATCAGTCCAGGCACGAAAATTCCATCGGCGCCGGCATCGGCATAGACCTGCGCGCGCCTTCCCGCCTCATCCAGGCATTGCTCCGGCGAGCCGAACTTCAGCAGAAACGGATCGGTGCGCGCATTGATGAAAAGATCAATTCCGAGCTTTTGTGCCGTGGCCCGCACCGCCTTGATCTTCGCGGCATGCTGCGCGGGATCGACGAGCTGCCGTTTTCCGCCAACAAGCCCGTCCTCGAGATTGATGCCGATGGCGCCGGCTTTCAGGATCCTCGCCACCGAATGCGCGGCGGCCTCCGCCGTATCGCCATAGCCTGCCTCCAGATCGATCGATACTGGAACCGGGACGGCGTCGGTCATCCGCGAGACCAGACCTTCCACCATGTCGAGCGGGGCATTTTCTCCGTCGGCATAGCCGAGCGCGGCCGCGACCGCGCCGCTGCTGGTCGCGACCGCCGGCGAGCTCTTCGCGATGGCCTTGGCGGTGGCGACGTCCCAGGCGTTGAACAGGACGAGCGGATCGCCCTGCTTGTGCAGACTGCGAAACGTTTCGGCGTGGTGTTGCTGTGTCGTGGCGTCCATTGCGCGCACTCCTGTTCAAATGTGAAAAACGCTTTGGTTGGCACGGCCGCTGGTTGCGGCGCGCCTGCTCAGTCGGCGGCGTGCGTCGTGAACCAGTCCATGATCAGACTGGTGACCTCGGCCTCCCGCTCGAGGTGCGGGAAGTGCCCGACATCGGGCAGGACAACGCGCTGATGTGGCCCCTTGAAGAGCGGCTCTTCCTGCATCGAATACCGCGCTGTCGGATCGTTGCCGCCATAGATCGTCAGCGTCGGCGTATGCATGTCCTTGATCGGCAGCCGGCCCGCAACTCCCGCATCGACCAGGCCGTTGTAGTATTTCAGCGCCGCCTTCATGGTACCGGGAGAGCTGAGCGTCTGCTTGACCGAGCGGAGATGCTCGTCGTTCTCAAGGGTCGGCGACCACAGCTTCCAAAGGTAGTCGACGAAGGGAAGTCCCTCGATGTTGACCGCCGAGTGAGCGCCGGGCACCGTAAAGAAATAGACATGGAAGACCGATCGAACGGCATCGGGATCGCTCCTGAGGCTCGGGATTGTGATCGGGTGCGCGGTGTTCATGACCACCGCCGCCTTGATCGACGACGGCGCCGTGGCCAGCGCCTGGAAGGTCGATGTGCCGCCCCAATCCATGCCGACGACGCAAGCCTGTCCGTCGTCGCTCAGCGCCGCGATCAGCGCTTCGAGATCCTGGCCCAGTGCGATCGGATCGAAGATGCCGTCGGCCGGAATCTCGGTCGGCGCATAGCCGCGCAGGAACGGCGCGACCGCGCGATATCCGGCATCCGCGAAGGCCTGCAGTTGCTTTCGGTATGACCAGGCGTTGTCGGGAAAGCCGTGCATGAACATGACCAGCGGTCCGCTGCCCTGTTCGAGATAGGCAAACCGCACGCCGTTGGCCTGCACATATTTCAGGGCGGGTTCGCTGCCTGCGGTTTCAGGCGTTGCCAGTGCGCTGCTTCGGGTCGTCATCGCCGCTCTCCATTTTTGGTCGTTGTTGCTCTCCCGGTTAAATATGTGCGCAGCGCACATATCAGGTCAAGTTGTTTTTTGTGCGCAGCGCACATATTGTTGACCGCATGGAAAACGGAATCGCCAATCTGCTGGGCGCGCTATCGCTCGCCGTCATGGATCGCATCGAGCAGGGCGCGCGCGAAGTCGTCGGCCGCGGCGGCGAGACGCCTGCGGCGCTGATCGTCATCGGCTATGGCCAGGGCATGACCAACGACAAGCTGAGGCGGATCCTCGGCCTGTCGCATTCCGGAACGGTCCGGCTGGTCGATCGCCTGGTGTCGGATCGGCTGGTCGAGCGCCGGGCAGGAAAGGACGGCCGCGAGGTCGCCTTGCACCTGACGCCGTCAGGCACTGCATCTCGCAACGAGCTGCTGGCGTCGCGGATATCGGCCGTCACGTCGCTGCTGGATGTGCTGACATCGGCCGAACGGAAGCAGCTCGCAACGCTGATCCGCGAGCTGCTGGCAAGGCAGGACACCTCCGAGATGGATCGCTTCACGATCTGCCGGATGTGCGACGACCGGGTCTGCACCAATTGCCCCTTGCCGACCAACAAAGGCCAGCACGGCTGACGCCCCACAGCATCGCGGTCGTTCAGCGGCGATGGAGTTACGAAAGCACCCGCAAGCGACCTTGCGTTTCTATCTCGGCTCGATAGCGAAGATCGCGACCCCGCACGATCGTTGGCGGACGGTCGATATCCAGCGCCCGGTAAAGCTCCGAGATCGACGTTGCGTCGGGATGCTGAAGCGAGAACGACATGAGCCGCGCACCGAGGTCGGCAATGTTGGCCATGGAGCGCTCCCTGCCACGCCTGTCGATGAGGGAGGGGGCCGCGCCGTCGAGAGGAAGGGAGCCGTCTTCAGGAATGGCGAAATCAAAGGAGGAGTTCGTCCACGGCAAAGCGATCTTCCTTCCGAAAATGTTCCCCCAACTTGCGAGCACTTCGTCCATCGCATCCGTCCGCGCGACCCATCCTCTCAGACGGCGGCCTGCGTCCCAGTCGGTTGCAATGTTCCTGCTATCGTCCAGCCCAAACCATCGCGCTCGAAGCGGAGGTTGAGCATCGGGGTCCACGGCAACGATCTCCAGATAAACTGTACCGCCCAATCGAAGGAGGTGATTATGGGTCCCCATGTACTCGTGGCGCTGTCCAAAGCTGACATCGAGATCAAGGCATGCTCGGACATGTGTGACGCCTTCTGCCAGGGTAGGCGCGATGACAGTCAGATGATCCAGCTTCAACATGGCCTTGCCGTCAGTGCGCGCGTTTCTGCGCCGTGAAGACGTACATGTCCCAGAACGTCTCGGGGTGATCGATCTCGAAGCGATGCCACTGCTCGAGGTTGCTCTCGTCGGCCGCGCCCGCAAACTGCTTGCGAAATTTTTCCAGCACCGCCGGATCGTCGAACGGCTCGAATCCCCCGAACGTCAGGCCATGTTCGTTCAGGAATGCCGCGATCTCCGGAATCGTGAGGCGATGTTCCATGACGTTGAACAGCAGGTCGCGGCAACCGCTCATGCTGTAGAAATCCTTGGCGCCGATCAGCGGTCTCCATTGCTCGGCTTCGCGGAAAATCTCCTGCCGGCACCGCCTGATGTCGTTGGCGGTAGCGCGATAGTTGCGCGCTGCGATGCGGGCGCGCGCTTCCACAATGACGCGGCGCGCCAGCTCGCTGTACAGGCCGATGCGCATCGTGCCGCCCGGCCGCAGCAGCGAGACCAGCACGCGCCAGCCGGCGAAGGGCTCGGCGAGATGATGCAGCACGCCGACCGACTCGATGCTGTCGAAGCTGCGGCCGATCGAGCCCAACTCCAGGATGTCTGCCTGCGCATAGTCGATGTTGCGCAAGCCCAGCTCGCGCGTCTTGCGGCGCGCATAGGCGAGGCTGGTCATGCTGATGTCGACCGCGAGCAGGCGTGCATTCGGATAGACCTGCGCGATCTGGATCGCGTGCGAGCCGGTGCCGCAACCGGCGATCAGGATATCCCGTTCGGCTTGCTGTTCCGCGGTCGCGACCGTCTTTCCCCGCGCCCGATCGGCGACAAATGCCGTCAGCGGGTTCACGGTCCAGCGCGGATAGGGATTTTCCTCGTACTGGCGCATCACCTCGACCGATACGTCGTTCTTGATCGAGGTGAGCGTTGCAATGGCGCGGCGCTCTTCCATCTCTTCGCGCGGCTCGCGAAGCTGCGCCCGCAACAGGCCGGCTGTGGCCGCAGGCCAGTCCCGGCGCAGCAGCGCGTCCGCCGCCGGCAGGGCATGAAGCGGAAAGTAAGCCGCGACGACAGCGAGCGTGAGCGGCGTGATCGCCGCGCCCGATGCCAGGCCCTGCAGCAATCGTTCGCGCAGCGCGCCCGCGCGTTCGGCTTCCGCCTCGGTCTGTGCGAGGACATATTCGTTGATGAAGCATTGCCGGGCGAGCGCGCATGCAAAGCCAATAATGTCATCGTCGGCTTCATGCTGCTCCTGCTCGCTCGCGAGTCGCAGCAGTTCCGCCCGTGCATGTCCGAGCAGCAGTTCGAGCCGCATGCTCGCCAGCGTCGTCGCTTCCATCGCGCAGCGCAGGAACAGGTCGCCGATAAGCGGGGCCAAGCTTTCGGTGCCGAACAATTCGGCGTTCGTCACCGGTAGCGGCCACTTGCCGGCAATCCGCTGGACATAGCGGGTGACGGTCGGGCTCTGCAGGATGAAGCCGACGGCCTTCGCGTCCATGCCGAGCGCGAGCGCCTTGCTGAAATGCGCGGCGGCTTTGCCGCGATTACCCAGTGCCTGGTATGAATTGCCGGCATTGTAGTGGCAGGCGGCATTCACCTCGTCCGCAGCGATTGCCTTCGCGAAGGTTTTCACGGCTGCCCGATGATCGCCGGATGCCTGCGCCATCAGGCCGAGCAGGTTCAGGCTCTGCACATGGGCAGGCTCGCGCGCAAGAATGTCCCGGCAGATCTGCTGCGCCTCGTTGAAGCGGCGCGTCCCGTAGAAGCGGCTGGCCTCGGCGGCGAGGTCGGCAATGCTGACGCCCGCGGAGCCGAGAGCAGATGTGTTCTTGCCGGACGCGTCCCGCTGCTTACCGGCCGCGCGCCGTTCTTTTCGGTTCATGGTTCGTCAACTGGCCAGTCTGCAAGACGCGGCAAGACATAGGGCCGATCGCAATTGCAGCCAAGGATTATTCAGCCCGGGATCCGAACCGGCAGGTTCTCGATGCCGCGGACGAAGCTGGAATAGACCCGCTTCGGCTCGCCGACCACCTCGATGCGGTCGAAGCGCTTCAGCATCTCCTGCCAGACGATCTTGAGCTGCAACTCGGCGAGCCGCATGCCGACGCAGCGGTGGATGCCGAAGCCGAACGACAGGTGGATGCGCGGCCGGGCGCGATCGATGATGAATTCGTCGGGACGGTCGATCACCTCGTCGTCGCGGTTGCCGGAGACGTACCACATCACGACGCGGTCGCCCTTCCTGATCGTCTTGCCGCCGATCTCGGTGTCGACAAGCGCGGTGCGCCGCATATGCGCCAGCGGCGTCTGCCAGCGGATCACCTCCGGCACCATGGTGTCGATCAGCTCGGGGTTCTCTTTCAGTTCCTGGAACTGGTCCGGATGCTCGTGCAGCGCCAGCACCGAGCCGCTCATGGTGTTGCGGGTGGTGTCGTTGCCGCCGACGATCAGCAGGATGATGTTGCCCATCAGATTGTCGGGATCCATGTGCCGCGTGGCGTCGCTATGCGCCATCATCGACAGCAGATCGTTGCGCGGGGCCGAGTTGACGCGCTCGTTCCAGAGCTTGGAGAAGTAGGCGTAGCACTCGTCCATCTCCTGCCGGCGCTGTTCCGGCGAGTCGACAATGCCGCTCTTCGGCAGCGCGGTGGAGACGTCGGACCAGCGCGTCAGCTTGCGCCGCTCTTCCCAGGGGAAGTCGAACAGCGTCGCCAGCATCTGGGTGGTCAGTTCGATGGAGACGCGCTCGACGAAATTGAAGGTCTCGTTGCGCGGCAGATTGTCGAGCACGCTGGCCGAGCGCTGGCGGATCAGCTTCGCCAGTTCATCCAGGTGGGTCGGCGTGAACATCGGCGACACGGTCTTGCGCTGATGGGCGTGCTTGGGCTGGTCCATCGCGATGAAGCTCGGATAGTCGTAGCCGGGCGGCACGTCGCGGATCGAGATGCCGCCGAGCGTGGAATCCGAGGAGAAGATGCCGTGGCTGGTGTCGACATGCATGATGTCGTTGTACTTCACCACAGACCAATAGGGCTCGATCGGCGCATTGGTGCAGTAGTGTACCGGCTCTTCCTTGCGCAGCCGCTCGAACCACGGCCACAGCGTGTCGTTCTGGAATAGCCGCGGCGCGCCGGGATGGAAATCCTTCAATGGCGTCGCATAGGCTTCCTCGCGCGCCTGGCGCTTTAGCTCGGCCCGGTCGGCACGGATGGCGGTCTGGACGTTCATCTTCATTGGCTCCGGCGGCGGTTCCTACCTCTCCCGCTTGCGGGGGAGGTCGCTGCGCTCGAAGAGCGCGGCGGGTGGGGGCTTTCTCCACTCAGAGACTGTTTCTGCGGTGGCACCCCACCCCAGCCCTCCCCCGCAAGCGGGAGAGGGAGCACAGTCCCGTCGTGGTCGTACTTCAATTTCATTTCGCCAAACGTCAGGCGGCAATGCGCACGGGCAGCGTCTCGTAGCCCTTGATGAAGCTGGAATACACCCGCTGCGGCTCCTCGACCACCTCGATCGTGTCGAAGCGCTTGAGGATTTCCTCCCAGATAATCTTCAGCTGCAGCTCGGCGAGGCGCAGGCCGACGCAGCGGTGGATGCCGAAGCCGAACGAGATGTGGGTGCGCGGCCGGGCGCGGTCGATCAGGAACTCGTAGGGCTTCTCGATCGCCTCTTCGTCGCGGTTGCCCGAGACGTACCACATCACGACCTTGTCGCCCTTCTTGATCTGACGGCCGCGGAATTCGAAGTCGGCAAGCGCGGTGCGCCGCATATGCGCGAGCGGCGTCTGCCAGCGGATCACCTCGGGCACGAAACTGTCGATCAGCGCCGGGTTCTCCTTGAGCTTGCGGTACTGCTCCGGATGCTTGGCGAGCGCATAGATGCTGCCGGACAGCGTGTTGCGCGTGGTGTCGTTGCCGCCGACGATCAAGAGGATCAGGTTGCCGAGGAAGTTCTTCGGATCCATGTTCCGAGTGGCGTCGCTGTGCGCCATCATCGAGAGCAGATCGCTCTTCGGCGGCTGGCCAGAGCGCTCCTTCCAGAGCCGCGCGAAATAGCCGGCGCATTCCATCAGCTCGGCCTGCCGCTCGTCCTCGGTGGCGACCAGGCCGCCGGCGCCGGGCAGGGTGGTCGCAACGTCGGACCAGCGCGTCAGCTTGCGGCGGTCCTCCCAGGGGAAGTCGAACAGCACCGCGAGCATCTGCGTCGTCAGCTCGATCGAGACCTTGTCGACCCAGTCGAACACTTCGCCGCGCGGCAAATTGTCGAGGCATTCGGTCGAGCGCTTGCGGATGTTGATGGCGAGCTCGTCGAGATGCGTCGGCGTGAACATCGGCGCCACGGTCTTGCGCTGCGCCGAATGGCGCGGCTGGTCCATCGCGATGAAGCTCTCGCGGCGCAGATCCGGCGGCACGTCACGGATGGTGATGCCGCCGAGCGAGGCGGCCGAGGAGAACACCGAATGGTTGGTCTCGATGTCCATGATGTCGTTGTAGCGGGTGATCGACCAATACGGACCGAACATCGAGTCCTTGCAATAGTGCACCGGATCCTCGCGGCGCAGCCGGTCGAAATACGGCCAGAAGGTATCGCTCTTGAACAGCTCGGGATGGCCGGGATCGTAGTCCGACAGCGCCAGCGTGTTGGCGCGTTCGCGTGCGGTGTCCAGATGGGTGGTGTCGACGAGATCGATGGTCCCGTGCATGAGCGGCTCCTCAACCGTTGCAGCAGCCGGGGCATCGCCGGCGCGCCATGTTTTACCGAATTACATTCTCATTCCGCGGTTTGCGCAAGGGGCCTCAACGCGCTTTTGGCCGCATTGATGTCAGGCCAAAGCGGCCGAATCCGGGCCTTTCGCGGTGGCAGAGGGGCATGGCGGTGACCACGCCCGTTTGAAACGCCGTTTGATTTGGTCTGATGGTGTCGTGCGATCGGTGCGGGGGCGGCTATTGGCTGGCGGGCTTTTCGCCGCCGGGTTTTTCGCTGGCGGGTTTTTCACAGGGGTAGGTGTCCTGCATGCCCCACAGCAGCAGCGACGCGATCGCCACATCGCCCTTCGCTGCCCGCTTCTCGGCTGACTTGAGCATGATCTCTTCGGTTTGCTCGGTGGTCAGTGCGAGGTCGCCGGGCATGCAGAACAGCATTTGGCCGCCATGGCGTTTGAGCCAGGCATTGGAAGCCATCATGCCGCCCCTTGCGCCGTCCAGGTACATATAATTGAAGATGCGATAGTTCTCGCTTTTCGGATTGCGGTAGGAGTCGAGGCGTATATCGGCGGCCGCGGCGGGAGCAGCCGCAAGCGCCAAAATCCACGCCGACAAGATCCACTTGTTCATCGCCATCTTCCCTCGCGTGCGGCGGCGCGTTCCTTCATCGCCTGATTCGTAAGTCATGCGATTGCCTCCCTGGGTTCGAAGCTCGCGCCCGACCGGCAATCGGGCAGGACAGACTGCGCCGTTTCCGGCAGTCCCGTTAAGGCATAGCCAACCGCGCCCGGCCAAAAACCACCCCCGGCTCTCGACCCCGTGTGAAACCTGGATCACACTCGCAGCGACAAACCTGTGGTTTTGATGCGCAGACATTGTCCCGTCCTGGAGCTGTTCCGTGAACGACATGAGCTGGACCCCGCCGGGGCCACCGCCGCCGCTGCCGCAACCGGTTCCGCCGCCGATGCCGGTGGCGTTTTCAGGCAGCCGGAAGGAGTTCTTCCGCCTGGTCGCGCGCGGCGCCGGGCTCGAACTCGTCACGGTCGGCTTCTACCGGTTCTGGCTCACCACCGACATCCGCCGTCACCTGTGGTCGAACACCCTGATCGACGGCGACGGGGCGGAATATACCGGCCGCGGCAAGGAACTCCTGATCGGCTTTTTGGTCGCGCTCGCGATCCTGGTGCCGGTCTATCTCGGCTACGCCCTGCTCGTCATCGAGGCCGAGCACGGCCAGACTTTCTCCTCGTTTCCGCTGGTCGCCTTCTTCTATGTGTTCGGTCAGTTCGCGATCTACCGCGCGCGGCGCTACCGGCTGACCCGCACGGTGTGGCGCGGCGTCCGCTTCTGGATGAGCGGCTCGGGCTGGATCTATGCGCTGAAGGCCTCGCTATGGGGCTTGCTGGTCGTGATCACGTTCGGCCTTGCGCTGCCGTGGCGCGAGGCGGCGCTCGAACGCTACAAGATGCGGCACTCCTATTACGGCGATTTGCAAGGCTCGTTCGAGGGCCGTGGCTGGGATTTCTTCAAGCGCGGCTGGTGGCTCTGGCTCCTGATGCCGTTCGCGATGGTGACGATCTTCGCCCCGTTCGCCTATGCCGCGTTCAAGGCGATCGAGTGGCGCTGGTGGCTGTCGGGCATCCGCTTCGGCGAGGTCCGGCTGGAATCCACCATGCGGCGCAGCGCGCTGATCGGCCTGTACTGGAAGGTGATCGGCTGGGCCATGCTGCTCGGCGCCGTGTTCTCGGTCTATCTCGTGCTCTGCATCTTCCTGGCGGCCAGCATCGACGGCTCCTCGATCGAGACCTTCTTCAAGACCGAGGCGTTCGCCAAGAGCATTCCGCTGATGGTCATGCTCGGCATCGGCTATCTCGCCCTTGCACTCGCGATGAACGTCGTGATGCGGGTCTATCTGATGCGCGATCTCTGGGTCCGGGTGCTGTCGACGACCATCGTGCACAACATCGGAGCCGCCGCCAACGTCACCGCGCGCGGCGATCTCGCCAATGCGCTCGGTGAAGGTTTTGCCGACGGCCTCGACGTCGCGGGATTCTAGCGTCATGGAATCCGATCTCAACCAGGCCAATTCCGCGGCGTCGCCGGTCCCGGGCGCGGTGTTCTTCGACGGCGCATCGAGCCGCCGGCGCGTCGTCGCGCTCCGACTGTCCGATGCGCTGGAGATCAGGGAAGGCGGCGAACTGCTCGCGCGCTGGGCGTTTGCCGACATCCGCCGTGCCGACAGCCCGTCCGGCCTGCTGCGGCTGAGCTGCCTGACGGCGCCGGCGTTGGCGCGGCTCGAGATCCGCGACGCGCAGCTGATCGCTGCGGTGGTCGCGCGCTGCGACAAGCTCGAGCAGGACCTGCCGAACCGCAAGGGCGTCGCCGCGATCGTCGGCTGGTCGCTCGCGGCCGCGGTGTCGATCGTGCTGGTGGTGCTGTTCGGCGTGCCGCAGGCCGCCGAGCGGTTGACGCCGCTGGTGCCTGATTCCTTCGAGCGTCGCCTCGGCGACGTCGCGGAAGCGCAGGTCAAGGTGGTGTTCGACGGCAAGCCGTGCAGCAACGCGGCCGGACAAGCGGCATTCGCGAAGCTGATCGGCAAGCTGCGGGAAACCGCGGGCCTCGACAATTCGGTGCAGTCGGGCGTGCTGGCAACGCCGGTGCCGAACGCCTTCGCGTTGCCCGGCGGCAAGGTCTATCTGTTCGAGGGGCTGCTGGAGAAGGCCGAGAGCCCCGACGAGATCGCCGGCGTCCTGGCGCATGAGCTCGGCCATCTCCGCCACCGCGACAGCATGCGCGAGCTGATCCACAATGGCGGCACCTCGTTCCTGATCGGGCTGTTGTTCGGCGACATCACCGGCTCCGGCGCGCTGATCTTCGCCTCGCGCTCGCTGGTGACGTCGTCCTATTCGCGCGACGCCGAGACCAACGCCGACACGTTCGCGATCGAAACCATGCACAAGCTCGGCCGCCCGGCGAAGCCGATGGGCGAACTGATGTTCCGCGTCACCGGCAAGGAAGGCGGCAAGGGACTCTCGCTCGTCTCCAGCCATCCGCTGACCGAGGACCGCCTCGAACGCATGGGCAAGGCGGACGCCGACACTCTGACGATCGGCAAGCCACTGCTGTCGGCCGCCGAATGGCAGGCGCTGAAGGGCGTGTGCGCATCGGGCAAGAGGTGAGGCGAGGGGATTTCGACGCTGGAGCAATCCCATGCCGCGTGATGACAGATACTGGTTTCCCGCCAAGTGCTACGGCTGGGGCTGGGGACCGCCGAACAACTGGCAGGGCTGGGCGGTTCTCGTAGGCTTCGTGGCGCTGGTCGCGGTCGGCGGCGCGATGAACCTCCCGCACGCGCCGGCTCGCTTCATCGGTTATGTGGTCGTGCTGAGCGCCCTGCTCACCGCCGCGTGCTGGTGGAAGGGCGAGCCGCCGCGCTGGCGATGAGGCGGCGACTAAAGCGCGATGAGACAAGTTGATAGCAGCCGTGCAGGCGGTACGCTCCCTCGCAAGCGGGAGAGGTGCAGCAAGTCTGCCGCGAGACCGATCCAACCTGACTACCATTCTGCTGTAGCGCGCTTTGTACGCCTACTTCACCTGCCGGAACTTGCCGCCCTCGACCTTGATCAGGAACGCGGAGCGCTCGTCGTAGCCGTTGTGATCGGTCGGGCTCATGGTCGAGAGGCCGTTGTTCAGATAGACGTCCTTGCCGCGCTCCAGTTCGTCGCGCAGCGCGGCGCGGAATTCAGCCGTGCCGGGCTTTGCGGTCTTCAATG
The DNA here is from genome assembly GCF_040446015.1 of Bradyrhizobium sp. INPA03-11B. Lineage (NCBI taxonomy): Bacteria > Pseudomonadati > Pseudomonadota > Alphaproteobacteria > Hyphomicrobiales > Nitrobacteraceae > Bradyrhizobium > Bradyrhizobium sp. INPA03-11B. The sequence continues at coordinate 73,035 of NZ_JASGSR010000008.1, read as the reverse complement.
CATTCGCGGCCGCCCGCTTGAACAGCGTGACCGCGTCCCACAGATGCGCGCCGAAGATATTCGGGCTCGAGCCGTTGGCCTTCTCGTAGGCCGACACGAACTCGTCGCGCGCCTGGCGGAACGGATCGCTCGCCGGCAGATCGTCGGCGATCGTGAAGGCCTCGCCGGTGAAGATCGCACCCTCGACATTGGCGCCGCCGAGCTTGATGAATTCCTCCGATGCGACGCCGTGGGTCTGGAAGATCTTGCCGGCATAACCTCTGCTGCGCAGCGCCTCCTGCGGCAGCACGGCCGGCGTGCCGGCGGAGGCGATGAACACCGCCTCCGGGTTGGTTGCGATCACCTTCAGCGCCTGGCCCATCGCGCTGGTGTCCGAACGCGCATAGACCTCATGCGTCGTGACGGTAATCCCGAGCGGAGGGGCGAGCCGCGACACCTCCTTGTAGTAGCCTTCGCCATAGCCGTCGGAGACGCCGATATAGCCGAGCGTCTTGATGCCGGATTTCGCGATGTATTTCAGGATCGCCGCCGCCATCAGGTCGTCGTTGGGCACCACCTTGAACGCCCAGCGGCGGCGCTCGTCCATCGGCTGCACGATCGCGGTCGCCGCCGCGAGCGAGATGATCGGCGTCTTGGCTTCGAAGGCGACGTCCAGCATCGGCATGGTCACGGGGGTGAGCGAGGAGCCGATCAGGATGTCGACGCCGTCCTGGATCACAAGGCGGCGCGCATTCTGCGTGCCCTTGGTGGGATCGGACTCGTCGTCGAGCGCGATATAGGTGACCTTCTCGCCGCCGATCTCCTTCGGCAGCGCAGCGATGGTGCGCATCTGCGGCTGGCCGAGCGCCGAGCCCGGTCCGGATCCCGACACCACGACGCCGACCTTGATGTCGGCACGCGCGTCCGGCGCAATCAGCATCGCGCTCGCGAGTACCCAGAGTCCGGCCACGGCCAGCTTCATTGCAAATCCTCCCAGCAAGTTCTTTTTTGTATGACGCGGCCGATGATAGCCGACCGGTGTCCGGGTTCGCATCATATCGATTCCGCCGGATGCGTCTGTCCCCCTGATTGGGGACACTCGATTGGGGCGCCGGATCGACCGCCGGAATTGCCGCGTTGCAAACCCGTCCTGAAACTTCGCGTTTACCACTTCCCTAAAGGCCGTGAGAACCAGTTTCCCTAATCGGGCGGCAACGACCTCCTGCTATTGATGGACGGGAAAAGGGAGTACGAACCATGTTCAGCATCGTTCGGATCCTGGTCTTGATCGCATGTGCGCATGCGGGATCCGCGTACGCGGAAATGCCGTCTAACGGCTCGCGGCCTTTGCAAGCAGTCCACGTCCACGCAGTCGATGCCGATGCGTGAACCTCATCCGATCGCGCCCGAGCACGCGCGCGCCATCTGCGACGAGATTGGCGAGAGGCTGCGCTATGCCCTGCGCGGCGATTACGCCGATCTGCCGCCGAGGCTGCGCGAACTCATGGACGAACTGTCGCTGCAGGATTGCGAGGCGCCGTCGCTGGTGCCCGCGATGGCGGACATGACGCGGCCGCTGGTCGTTGCAGCGTAGAGCATGATGAATCTAGATCGAATCCACTTCACCTTCTCTCAATCGGGTGAGGGGACGAAATTGGCCCGGCCGGCCCAATCTTCGGATAGGAGATGCCCATGACTCTGCGCGCGATTGTTGCAGCATGCTCGATGGCAGCTCTTGGAGTTCTCACGATGACATCCGACGTGCTGGGCCAAAAGCAATCTTTCAAAGAGCAACTGGTGGGGACCTGGACCCTGCTGTCCTGGGAGCAGAAGAGGGCCGACGGTGCCAGGCTCGAGCATTATGGGAAGGCTCCTAAGGGTATCGCCTTCTTTGATGCGGATGGACGGTACATCATCACGGTCATGAAGTCGGACCGCGCCAGGTATGCGAGCAATGCCCTCAGGCAGGGCACCGCTGAAGAATACAAGGAAACTGCCGAGGGCACGATAACCTACTTCGGGACCTATTCGGCGAACGAGGCCGACAGCAGCATCTCGATTCATGTCGAGGGCAGCTCCTTTCCGAACTGGAATGGCTCGGATCAAAAGCGCTTTGTCGCGATTACTGGAAATCAACTGACGCTGACTGTCCACCCTCCGGGCGGTGATGTCGTTGAAGTGATTTGGACGCGGGCAAAGTGATCGAGCCGGGTCGATCCGCTTCTGAGCCCCGAGCGGACCTGCCGTCGGTGGCCTCTGGTTCACAATCGAGACCAGGGCTTGAACGTTTCCTGCCGCCTACACGTTCTTCGCGACCTTCCGCGTCCGTGTCGGGCCGGCACCGGCGATTGCCGGCTTGATATTCCACACCGCGCGCACGCTGGCGAAGGCGTGGGCGATCACCGGCTCCTGGCGGCGGGCGGCGAGGCTGACGAAGGAGAGATCGCAGGTCAGCTTCACCTTGTCGGCGACCACGAACTGATGCGGTCGCGCCATCCGCGGCGCCAGCACGCTGTCGCGCGCGAGGCTGAGACAGAGACCGGATTCGACGAAGTCGATCATCGCCTCTTCCTGGTCGGTGTAGCCGATGCGCTTCGGCAAGGCGCCGAGCGGGCGGAATATGTCGTCGAGCAGCCGCCGGTGACCGGAATGCGGCGGTGTCGCGAGCCAGGGCAGCTCGGCGAGCTCCGCCCAGCCCTTGCCGATGACGCGGTCACGCCAGCCGATCGGCGCGATCACGCGGTAGTCGTAGCAGAGCAGCGGCGCCAGCTGGTAGCGGCCGTCGGCAATGGTTCGTTCAGCGAAGCTGTGATGGATGAGCTGCTCCTGCGGGGTGGCGTCGACATAATAGCCGACGTCGAGCTCGCCCCTGCCGATCTGCGTCAGCACGTCGTCGCTGACGCCATGGCGCAGGAAGACCTCGGTGCGTTGCGAGGACATCGCAAGGCTGCGCACGAACGGTCCGAGCCGGGTGAATTCGGGGTCGAGGATGGTGCCGACGCGCAGCGTGCCGCGCTGCGCCTCGTTCAGCGAATCCGCCATCGCCTTGAAGTCGGATGCCGCCGCCACCGCCCGGTGCGCCAGCGGCAGCAGCGCGGCGCCGGCCTCGGTGAGCGTGAAGCCGCTGGGCGTGCGGTTGAACAGCTGCAGTCCGGTGCTTTCCTCGAGCGCCTTGAGTTGCAGGCTGACCGCCGGCTGGGTCAGTTTCAGCATCGCTGCAGCGCGCGATACAGTGCCCTCACGGGCAACCGTGATGAAGCAACGCAAGGCCTGGGTACGGGGAAGCTCGGTCATCGCGTGTGCTTATAGCACACTTTTCCGAAGTGCATCCGACCTGCGTCGTGCATTGTCATGTAATGATAATACAACCAATGCGAGAAGTCAGGATGGCAGCCACGCCACCATGCCTTCGGTGCGCGCGCGCACCTCCGGCGAGGCGAGGCAGGTCGCGACCGCTTCATAGCCCGCCGCACCGGGAATCGGCCTGACGCAGATCGGCAGGCTGTGATTGGCCGGGCACAGGATGATCGCTTCGTCGTCGCCGACGGCGTCGAGGTCCAGGATCGTGCTGGAGCGCGTCAGGAAGAACAGCGGCCGTGCCTCCGGTCCACGACGGCGCAGATGCGCGATCACGGCCTCCTGGCTGGCCGCATCGAGCCCCTGCTCGAGCATGTCGATCACGGGGATCGCGCCGTCGTTGGCCTCGATAACCGCGAGCAGGGTGGTGAGCGCGGCAGAGTCCACGGCGCCATCTGCCAGCAGGACGGCAAGGCTCGCCTCGACCCGCGCCTTGTGCGCCGGGTCGGCCTCGAGCCGCGCACGAACGGCCGCGCCGCCATCGGCTGCACGGTCTAGTCCCACGAAGGTCGCGCCGGGCAGCGCTTCGGCGAGCCGCTGCGCGAGGCGCGTCTTGCCGCTGCCGAGCGGGCCGACGATGTAGTTCAGCGACTTGACGTCGCGCAGCTCGAAGCGCTCGCCGTCCCACGGCCATGGCAGATCGAATGCGACGCCGAGTGCCGGCCGCGCCCTGACCGCACCGATGAGATCGCGCGTCGCGGGCATTTTGCCGCAGCCGAGATCGGTGCGCAGCCGCCGCACCCGGGCGATGCTGTCGCCACACTGGCGGATGCGTGCTTCGAGCGTGGCCTCGTGCGCGGTCAGCACCCGGCCGAGGATGGCGGCGTCGCCGTTCAGGATCCGCGCCACTTCACCGACACTGAGGCCGAGCGCGCGCAGCTCGACGATCTCGGCGCAGCGGGCCATCTCGGCCGGACCATAGGCACGCCATCCCGCCGGCGTGCGGCCGGGCGCGACCAGGCCGCGCTCCTCGTAGAGGCGCAGCGCTTTCGCCGAGATGCCGAGCTGCCTTGCAGCTTCGGACGGGCTGAGGAAACGGGCAGCAGGAGCATTCATCGAATCACCTCGCGTCGTCTGACCGCGCCTCTATGGAGGCGGCCGCAGGGGTCAGGTCAAGCGGGGAGAGGGACATTCTTCTTTGATGGGATGGCAGGATGGGACCAATTCCTCGTCATTCCGCGGTGCGCAATTGCGCACCAACACTGTCATCGGCCGGCTCGACCGGGCGATCCAGTACGCCGCGGCCTCTCCGCTCAAGCACAACCGCCTCTGGAATACTGGATCACCCGCTTTCGCGGGTGATGACACCGCGTGTTTGACGTCTTGAATCGAGTGCATCCTCAGTGTCGTCCCGGCGAAGGCCGGGACCCATAACCACGAATGGCTATCGTTGAACGATGCTGGTACGACGAGTCTCTCCCACCACATCCGCCGCGGAGTATGGGCCCTGCTTTCGCAGGGACGACGCGTGGAGACAATCTTGTCCCCAACTACAGCTGTCATCGCCCGGCTCGACCGGGCGATCCAGTACGCCGCGGCCCCTCGATTCAACAACGACTGCCTCTGGAATACTGGATCACCCGCTTTCGCGGATGATGACACCGCGTTGGTTGGCGGCTTGAATCGAGAACCATCCTCATCGTCGTCCCGGCGAAGGCCGGGACCCATAACCCCAAATGCTGTTTGTTGCGCGACGCTGGAGCGACGAGTCCCTTCAACAACATCCGCTGCGGCGTATGGGTCCCGGCCTTCGCCGGGACGACGTGAGGAGAGAGTCTTGTCTCACCCCGGTGTCATCGCCCGGCTCGACCGGGCGATCCAGTACGCCGCGGCCCATCGATTCAACAACGACTGCCTCTGGAATACTGGATCACCCGCTTTCGCGGATGATGACACCGCGTGTTTGACGGCTTGAATCGAGAACCATCCTCAGTGTCGTCCCGGCGAAGGCCGGGACTCATAACCACCGATTGTCATTGTTGCGCGGTGTCCGAACGACGAGTCCCTCCCACAATATCCGCCGCGGAGTATGGGTCCCTGCTTTCGCAGGGACGACAGCCGTGTTTATCGCGAGCGTTCGTGGCCATTGCAGCAAGCCGCCACCTCACTCCAGATGGTTCACCTTCGCCACCCAGGCGCGGACGTCGGTGAGTACGTCGGGCAGCGCGGCCTTGACCTCCTGCACGTTCATGCCGGGCTTGATGCGGGGGTCGTAGAGCAGATTGAGCAGATATTGGTCGTAGACGTCGAAGAAGCCCATCGAGACGCTGTCGTTGAACATGGTCCACGGCACCGTTGCGGTGTCGTTGATCGGGCCGAGCGATTGCAGCAGCTCCTCATAGGCGCAGTCGAGGAAGACGAAATCGCCATTGTCGACGGTGAGGATGACGTCGGAATGCTCGATCTCGTAGCTCTCGTTCTTGCGGAAGCCGGACAGGCATTGCGGGTCGAGCGAGGAGCGGATCTCCTTGGCGCGCTCCTGCCCGTAATAGGTTGCGATCGTGCGGTAGAGTTCGCGGTCGCGCACCAGCTTGACCACGACATTGGCGGCCTCGCTGTTCTCGGTCATCGCGATGTCGAGATGCTGCACTTTGGCGCGGATGTCGGCGACGACCTTGCCGAGCTGGGCCTTGCGGTCGGCGCGGTTGCCGTCGGCAAACACGCGCACCGCCCTGTCGTATTTGCGGATGCGGTCGACCCGGCCGGCGAGATGATATTCGGCGCCGAACGCGGTCTTCAGGAAACCCTCGACGATCTCGGCGTCGGTGAACACCTTCTTCTCGCTGCGCTGGCGCGCGACGATGGCCGGCACCTCGGCGGCGGCAGGCACGGGGATATCACTGAGGCAAGCGGCGAGCGTTGCGGCGAGAAGGAGCAGGATCGAAGGGCGGTGCTGGGACATCATGACAACGCTGCCGCAAGGTGTGCGGCAGCGCAAGGCGGGATCGGCGAACTTGCCGGATGGCGGCGCCCGATTCCGTTGAAATCGTCGCGATCAGTTCTTTACGACGACGGTGGCGCCGACCGAGACCCGATTGTAGAGGTCGGTGACGTCGTCATTGGTCATGCGGAAGCAGCCTGACGAGACCGCCTGGCCGATCGTCTCCGGCTCGTTCGAGCCGTGGATGCGGTACAGCGTCGAGCCGAGATACATCGCGCGCGCGCCGAGCGGGTTCTCGATGCCGCCGTTCATGTGGCGCGGCAAATCCGGGCGGCGGTGCAGCATCTGCGACGGCGGCGTCCAGGACGGCCATTCCTTCTTCGCTGAGATGCGGTGGACACCGCTCCAGCGGAAACCGTCGCGGCCGACGCCGATGCCGTAGCGCAGCGCCTGGCCGTTCGCCAGCACCAGATAGAGCCGGCGCTCGGCGGTGTTCACCACGATGGTGCCGGGGGCGTAGTTGGTCTCGTAGTTGACGGTGGTGCGCGGGATCGGGCTCGCACCGCCGCCGCCGAAGAAGCTCGGGGCGTCGGACTGGTAGCCGCGGGAGTCGAAGAACTGGGCTTGGGCCTGGCCGGCACCCGCCAGGATCGTGAGCGCGGCAAACATCAAGGCAATCGGGCGCATGGTCGTCCCCCTCGCGAACAATCAAATATGTGCTCAGAGAGGCCACAATTGCCGGCGTTTCGCAAGCGACGAAGCTGTGACTTTATGCACTTTCGAACAACACGGTTTAAAAAGGCAACAGACCGAAGGCGATACCTGCATTGTCCGGTCAAACCTTTGACGAAGCGGATGAAGAATGGTTGATCTGGAGCGGCCACAAGAACATCTCGAAACGGGAGCGAGAGCATGAACGGTGCGGAAAGTCTGGTACGGACATTGGTCGCGGGCGGCGTGGATGTCTGTTTTACCAATCCGGGCACCTCGGAGATGCATTTCGTCGCGGCGCTGGACAAGGTCCCGGGCATGCGCTGCGTGCTCGGCCTGTTCGAAGGCGTGGTGACCGGCGCGGCCGACGGCTATTTCCGCATGAAGGGAACACCGGCCTCGACGCTGCTGCATCTCGGGCCCGGCCTCGCCAACGGCCTTGCCAATCTGCACAACGCCAAGAAGGCGCATTCCGGCATCGTCAACATCGTCGGTCAGCACGCCACCTACCACATCGGCTACAACGCGCCGCTGACATCAGATATCGAGGGCCTGGCGCGGCCGATGTCGTCCTGGGTGCGCACCTCGCCGGATGCCAAGTCGGTCGCGGCCGATGGCGCGGCGGCGATCGCCGCGGCGAAGAGCGCGCCGCCCCAGATCGCAACGCTGATCCTGCCGGCCGACACCGCCTGGAACGAGGCCGACGGCATCGCCGAGGCGCCTGTCGACACGCAGCGCCCGAGCTACTCGCCGCAGGCGGTCGACACCGCGGCGAAGATCCTGCACGGCGATGCCGCGCACACGCTGCTGCTGGTCACCGGCAGCGCGCTGACCGAGCACGGGCTGGCGCTCGCCGAGCGCATCGCCGGCAAGACCGGCTGCACCGTGATGGGCCAGACCTATCACCCGCGGATGGCGCGCGGCCGCGGCCGCTTCTCGATCAACCGCATCCCCTATGTGATCGAGCAGGCGCTGCCGATCCTGAAGAGTTTCCGTCACATTGTACTGGTCGAGGCCAACGATCCGGTGGCGTTCTTCGCCTATCCGAACAAGCCGAGCATGCTGAAGGCGGAAGGCTGCGAGGTGCATCGCATGACCGCCTGGGGCGAGAATTCGGTCGCGGCCCTCGAGGCGCTGGCCAATGCGCTGCATGCGACGGCGCAGGACGTCAAGCCGCAGCAGCATCCGGAACTGGTCAAGCCGACCGGCGCGCTCAACCACTCGACGATCGCGCAGGCGATCGCCTGTGCGATCCCCGACAACGCCATCATGGTCGATGAATCCGTCACCACCGGCCGCGGTTTCTTTCCGCCGACGGCGGGGGCTGCGCCGCATGACTGGTTGCAGAACATGGGCGGCTCGATCGGCTTCTCGACGCCGGTGGCGACCGGCGCCGCGATCGCCTGTCCGGACCGCAAGGTGATCTGCATGGTCGGCGACGGCAGCGCGATGTATACGATCCAATCGCTTTGGACGCAGGCGCGCGAAGGGCTCAACGTCGTGACCATCGTGTTCGCCAACCGCATCTACCAGATCCTGCGCGGCGAGTTCGACGGCGTCGGCGCCGGTGAGCCGGGCAAGCGGGCGCAGGACATGCTGAAGATCGATCGGCCGACGCTCGATTTCGTCGCGCTCGCGAAGGGCATGGGCGTGCCGGCGGTGGCGGTCACGTCAGCGGATGAGTTCAACAAGGCGCTGGCGAATGCCGTTGCCGAGCCGGGGCCGCAGCTGATCGAAGTGCAGATGTAGCAGGGCAGTCTTCAACGGCCGCGGTGGCGGTCTAAAGCGGGATGAATTCTTGATTGAAGCGGCTTGGTGCAGTCCCGGTCCACCTCTCCCCGCCGGGGAGAGGTCGGATTGCTCTCGGCGATGCGAAGCATCGTCCGGTGCAATCCGGGTGAGGGCTCTTGCTCTCTCGATAAACCGTCACCCCTCACCCGATTTGCTGCGCAAATCGACCTCTCCCAAGGGAGAGGTGAACTTGCGACGCCACTCCAGCTCAACCTAGTCTCATCAGGGTCCAGTCGAGTCGGAGGCGCCAATGCAGACCGAGCTGAACAAGGTGATCGCCGCCGTGCAGGAGTTTTACGCGCAGGAGACCTTCCTGCTGGAGCGCGATCTCGGCGAGCGAACGCTTACTCACCGGCTGGCGGTCTATGTCGAGCGGCAGTTCTCCGGCTGGCAGGTCGATTGCAACTATGATCGGCTCGGCGAGCGCACGCTGCGGCTGCCGCGTGGCTCGGGGAGTTCGACCGATGACCATCTCGGCAAGTCGATCTATCCCGATATCGTCGTGCATCAGCGCGACATCCCGAACAATCTCCTGGCCATCGAGCTGCGCAAGGACAGCAATCACCAGCCGCTCGAGCATGATCAGCGCAAGCTGGCCGCGCTGACCGATCCGAACGTGTGGTTTGCCTATGCAATGGGCGTGCTCGTGATCGTCGGACAGGACGGCGTGAGCTTTTCCGAAGTCTATGCCGGCGGCGCGATCGACAGCGCCACGTCGCGCTGGTTTGCCGAGCGCATCCACGAGAGCGGGCTCGCGGCACGGCACGACGATGGCGCTCAGCATTAAGCCTATCGACGATTCTCGCTGCGGATTGCGGTGATAGCCCGTTTGGATCATGCGTCGCCGCTGCACGCACGGCAGAACAGATGGTGCGGGAGGTGGAGCAATTCCTGGAGCCGGTGGTCAATTTTCAGAACGATCCGATGGCGGTGCGGATTATCGGCTCTGCGCCTGTTTCGCTCCCTCTCCCGCACTTCAATTCGCTGGCCCAGCTCCCACTGGTCCAAGCTCTCCTGTTTCAAGCCGGCGGCGCAGCTGAATGCGACGTCAAAGGCCGAGGCAGCATCCGCACCGAGACAGTAAAAAGGCCGCCTTCGGGCGGCCTTTTCCGTTTCGTCTGTCCGCGATCGCGGTGTGCGATTGTTTCTATTTATTGCTTGGTCGCATCGTCGCCGGTCGCGGCGGCGGCGCCGGATTTGGCTTTCGATTTCTTTGCGGTCTTCTTCGCTTTCTTCTTTGGCGCCATCTTGGTCGCCTCGCCCTTGGCCGCCGTGTCGCCGCTTTGCGCGGCAGGGGCCGTGGTACCGCCTGCCTTGTCCTGCGCGAGTGCGGCGGACGAGACGAAGGCGAGTGCGGTGGCGGCGAGGATCAGTGTTCGCATCGGATGGTTCTCCCAAGTTGGTTTCCGGCGCCCCTCAACGGGACAGAATGTCGCAGGTTCCGCACGGCTGATCAGCAGTCCGTGAGCTCGGCGTGAACGGAGCGGCTGGCGCGATGTGGGCGGAACCTGGAACCGGGTGCCGCGTTATGCCGCTGGGCAGGAGTTCCGAGGAGAGACGCCATGCGTTGGCGGTCAATGACGGAAACCACCAATACGGTGCTCGATACCGCCCCGGAGAACACATTCTACGCGGTGGGCTGGACGGTTAGCGGCGTGGCGACGCTCGCCACCATCGTCGCGGTCTGGATGTTCGGGATCTGAGGGCGAACGATCGCCGCGGGCAACCGGTTTGCCACCGCCGGCGGGGAGCTGGGGCCCGCGCCCGGGCGCCTACTTTCGCAGGATGACCAGCGCTTCCCGATAGAGCTGCGAGAAACACACCAGGAGCGCGCTCGACAGCAGGAACATCGCCATGCTGTCGTAATCGGCGGCGGTCGGCCAGGCGAACTCGAAATAGGGCGGCATGAACGCCCACCAGACGATCGGAACCGTGATGATCGTGGCAAAGGCGCCGGCCGGCGCGCCGCCCATCAGGCCGGCGATCAGGATCGCCGGCACGAAGCCCGCAAAATAGAATTGCATGCCGAAGCTTGCGAACATTTCCTGGGTCGCGGTGGAGAGCACCACGGCCAGCAGGGCGACGACAAAGGTCGACAACGACCAGGGCCGCAGCTTCAGAATGTAATCATTGCCCTTGCGCATCGAGACGTCCCGGCCCCCTCGCGAGTTCCGGGAAGGTAGCCGAGGAGGCCTGCAAACAAAACCCCGTATGACTCCGAGGAGAGGGGTGTTCTGTTCGATACAGTGAAAAGGAACCCGCTTGGCCAAGCCCCTGCCGCATTGCCGCGCTTATTGCACCGCGGCAGAGTGATTGTGGGACAGCACAATGCTGGAAATTCTGATTGTCGTTGTCGTCACCGCAATCGGGTTCGCAGCCGGGTACGGCGTCCGCGAGCTGATCTCCCGCCGCCGACGGCGGTCGCCTCCGCGCGTTCGCGCGCCGCGGCTTCGGGCCGCGAATGACGACGTTTCCGCCCGCGGCTGGTATCGGCCGACCGGCACGCCACCCGCCGATCAAGCCACCCCGCCATCCGACGAACTCGACGGCGTCGTGCGCGACCTCCTCGGCGAACTCAGCCGACGTACCGCCAACCCGTCACCCGCCCCGCACCGCCGCCGGCAGTGACCCGGATTGCCGGCCGCATCGCATCCGCGTCGACTCCTTTGCATGGGGTTGTTTTCGACATTTTGGATGAGGCGGTCCCGAAGGACGCCAGAATGTCGACAATCGTCCGGACCCGGCGGTTCAGGAAGGGGAATGGTGGACGCACAAGGGATCGAACCTTGGACCTCTCCCGTGTGAACCACAATCTGTAGATCCGACCCGACCACGCCCGGCCACAGTTTTGTCTGAATAATTCATTTTATTACAGTGGCTTGTGTTTGGTTTAGCCTCAGTGGGCCATAAGCGACCATACTGCATTTTGTGTGCCCCTGTTGTGCCCACGACAGATTTTCCCGTGGGGCACACAATTCGTGGAAGGGTCTGTGCCTCCTTTGTTCTCGAAGGCACCGTCCTTCCACGCTCGTGTGCCCCGGGGCGGAAAAGCGAAGAAAAATCAATGCTGCTTTCTCGCCACTTGAATGATCCGGGCGCCCGCGGGGGCACACCGTGAGGAGGAGCGTAGGGATCATGCCGGAGCCGAGCAACCAACTGACACTGACCGACGCGGTGATCCGCAGCGCCACGATGCCGGTCGGCAAGCCGCAGCATTATCTCCACGACGACAAGCTGCCCGGCCTGGCCTTACGCATGCGCGCCACCGGCGGCCGGACTTGGGTTTACCTCTTTACCAAGCCAGGGGTGAGAGGGACCCAGCGCAAGACCCTCGGCCCCTGGCCCAAGTATAATGAGAAGGCCGCGCGCAAGGCGGCGACCATCGCCGCAGGCGAGGTGGTCAAGGGCATGGACCCAAACGACGCGAAACGCGAGGCGAGGCGGCAACAGGCGGCCGAAAAGCAGCGCACCACGCTAGTGGACCTCATCGTCGAAGATGGTCCCTACCAGACGTCGTTAACCGGGCGGCAGGTCGTCAACTGGAAGCCAGCCATGTCGGCGTTGCGGCGCGGGCTCAAGGAGTACACTAAGAGCGGTGTGGGGGACCTTACTCGGCGGCAAATCATGGCGGCGGTTGGGAAGGTTACCAAGACCGGTAAGCGTGGCGCGGCCAAGGACCTGCGCAAGCACACCCACACGTTCCTCGAATGGTGCGTCAGCGAGGGCTATGTCGACCACAATGTGCTCGCAGGTTATCGCGAGCCCAAGGAAACCCGTGCACAGAGGGTGGGACGCCGAACGAAGGGCCGTGCACTCACCGATGAGGAAATCGTCAAGGTTTGGCACGCGTCCGGTAAGCTCGGTACCTTTGGGCTGCTGACGAGGACGTGCCTACTCGGCGGCCCGCGCCGGAGCGAGCCAACTATGATCGAGTGGAAAAAGCACATCATGGATGATCGCATCACCTTCGATGCGGCCTGGACCAAGATGGGTTTGCACCACGATGTACCGCGCACTCATCTTGTTGATGAGGTGCTCGCGGGCGCGAGGCATTTCCAGCGCGCGACGTCCGACTATGTCTTCCCCTCACCAAAGACCGGTGGCCAGATGTCGGGCTTCACCAAGATGGTCAACCGCTTGGTCAAGGAAGCGGGTGTCGAAAAATTCACGATGCATGACTTGAGGCGCAGTCTGCGTACCATCATGTCGCGCTGCGGCTACGACAACGAGATCCAGCGGCTGTGTGTTGGACAAAAGCCAAGCGGAATCGATCAGGTCTACAATCACGACGAACAGTGGATCATCCGCAAGATGGCATTCGAAGCGGCTCATGATTACATCGCGGAGCTGGTCGGCGCGATACGGGTAGGCAAGGTCGTGCGCCTGCAGAGAACGAATCCGCTCGATCCGATCAAGGTCGAACTGCTCGGCCGTCTCCGGGAACACTATGCGGCTGAGCTGGCTTAGTGCTTTTGTCGCATCCGGCCAAATAGTCCCGGACAGCGTCGACACGGTAGAGCGGGCGGCCGTCGACGTAGCGCCATTTCAGCGGGTGGTTCGGATCGCGCCGCCACTGCTCCAGCGCTCCCGGCGTGCGCCGGATAACGGCGGCCGCCTCTAACACCGTCAAATTTGAGCTGCCGGGCAGCGAATCTATATCGAACGTCGCGGGCGGCGGCATGCCACGGTTCTTGCGACGGCGCTTCGTGGCGGGCGGCATTTTCAGATTACCCAGCGACTCTATTGCCTCGATCCGGCCCTTTTCGTCCTTGCCACTCATGCCTCCGCCCCGAACCGTGATCGGTCTGAGACAATAAGATCGTAGGCTTCTCAACGAAGAAAGAGAGCTAGAGCGCAGGTAAGGTTGCCGGGTAGCTGTGGCGTACTAATAGGACGAATCACACCCCTTTTGCCGAGAGCTTGACGAGCAATTGTGAATCATTGGGGGGCGATCGGCATCCGATGCACAAATATGCGATCCGCCAATTATTCAGTCCGCGCATGGGATCCGTGTTCGACAGGCTTTGACGCCTCAAGCGACGCCGCCCCTTCGGTCCGCAATCCGTTCGTCTCCTAAAACGCACCAGAAGCCGAGGTGACCAGCGGACGGTTGACCGCAATCCGTGCGCGGCGAACCTAGGGGGAGCCCTAGCTTGACTAACCCGGCCGGCTCGCGCCACTTCGCGTTGGGCGCAAGAATCTGCGACGGTTTGCTCCCTACACACTGCGCCGAGCGGAGGTCCGCGCGGTCTCGCCACCCGCTGGGTTGCGGCCAGCATGTTGGTGGGCGATGGTGTTTTCAGTGGTCGCATAGGACGAGGAAGGCGAATGGCCAGGCGCGTGTTTTTTAGCTTTCATTTCGACAACGACTTTTGGCGGACGCAGCAAGTCCGAAACATGGGCGCCTTAGAGGGTAACGCTGCTGTCTCGGCGAACGTGTGGGAGGCCGTCAAGGCAAGGGGCGACGCAGCGATCGAGCGATGGATCGAAGAGAACATGCACGGCAAGAGCTGCGTCGTTGTGCTGGTGGGATCGCAAACCGCGTCGCGACCTTGGGTTATCCACGAAATCAAGAAGGGCTGGAACGACGGGAAAGGCGTGTTGGCCGTCCGCATCGACAAGCTGCTCGATAAGGATGGCAAATCCTCCACGGCCGGAACGAATCCGCTTAGCAAGGTAAAGCACGGCATAGGAACCCTCGCCGACGTGGCGCCGATCAAGACTCCAGCAGGTTTCGACAGCAAAGCTGCGTACGCCAGCATATCCTCGAATATCGAGACTTGGATCGAGGAAGCTATCAAGATCCGGAATAACGCCTAAGGGACGGGCCTGAATTCCCAAACCTTGGAACGGCGGGCACCGGCGAAGGGCAATTTTCGATGTTCTCCGCCGGGTGTCCGACGTCAACGTGATTTCGACCATATGCCGAGGATCGGAGCGACCCAGCGATAACTATAGGGCGCTCAACTGAGCTATCGTCCCGATGATTGTGGTGCTTTATCAAAAAGGTTGCTTTCGGATTGCGCGGTCTATTGCCTCCGACCTCAAGACTGCCTTCGCTGAGTTTGTTTCCGTTCGGCTGATCCCCGCGGACGCGCCATCCAAGTGGCTCGAAGACCCGTCATGGGACGATCTACTGGTTGCAGTCTATCGCGATAGCCAAACGTTCAGCGATTCCGGTAACGGTTTTATCGAAGAGTACATCAATCAGCGAAACGGTCAGGCCACGCTTCTTCCTGTTTCTCTTTCCTCGGAGCCGCAAAAACCTCCGGCGGCAGCAGCAGCGATCAAAGCGCTTGAGTTCAATGCGGCGGCATCTGGACCATCCGGTAGGCTTGTGAACCGGATCGGCGGAATGCTTGGTCTCCGATGGCAAGGACGTGACAGCAGCGTATTCATTTCCTACAGAGCGCAGGACGGCGCAGAAATCGCAACGCAGATTCAGGAGTATCTAGCCTCTTTGGGACATTCGGCATTTTTGGACCAAGCCAAAGAAGACGATCATGAGACCATGATTCTTCCTGGCCGCGCGGTTCAAGAAGAAATCGATCATGCGTTGGAAAATGCAACGATGGTCTTGTTGATCGATACCCCGTCGGCTCCCGACTCAAAGTGGATCGATCACGAGGTGAACACCGCGGGTTCGCTCTTGTTGCCGGTGCTTCCGATTTGCTTTCGTGAACTCGCCGATCGTAAACGCGGTCCAAGATTTCCATCCCTTTTCGCATTGCAGCGATGGGTGGAAATGCCATTGCCGGCAAAAAGTTCACAACCATTGTCTCAAAAGCAGCTCGAGGAAATCGTAGAAGAAGCTGAACAATACCTGTGCGAGGTTTTTCAGCGAAAGTGTCGCGTGCCCTTTCTCGTGGAGCGGGAATTTGTATCCCGCGGGTTTGCATGGAATGTGCTCGATAAACGTCTTCTGATGTTTCAATCGACCAAGAACGTCCCTCGCATTGCCACGAACGTGATAAGTCATTGCTCTGTCTTCGATCCGAACTATGGGCCGGCAATGAAGCGCTTTATGGAGTTTCTCAAGGAGGCTATCCGGTGTAACTTCTCCCTCTTTATTTATGACGGAAACTTGTTGCCGACCTCACAGCTCGAAACGATAGCCGATATGCACGATGAACCAGTCGTCATCCTTCACCATCAAGAGCTTGCTACCCTCATAGACTCCCACTTCACAACACTAGCGACCGCATGAGTCTCACGAAGCTTAACGTCTCCTTGGAAGAGTTCGAGATCGGTCTATCTGGAGCCGTGCCGGATCGGCGCGATTGGTCCGAACCTGCAATGGATCGCGGTATTCTGGAGTTCGTTTCGCTCTTCAGCGGTCTCGTTCTGAAGTACGGAGGCCGAATCGTACACGGATCACATCCTACCTTTACGCCCATAATTCTGCGCCAGGCGCGCTTACATGCTGGCGAACGATTTCGGAAGCCCGTCACGCTCGTAATGTCTGAACTGTGGGCTGCCGATCTCCAGGTCGACCAAATTCAGGCGATCACGGATGTCGCAGAGCTCATCATCACCAAAAAGGTCGGCACTGGTAGTGCTTCGGACAACGAAACCAGGAACCAAAGCCTGACGGCTATGCGCCGCGTCTTGGTGGACACGCAGAATATAATGGTGGCGGTCGGTGGAAAGTTGCACAGCGGTGATGGGAAGCGACCCGGGGTCGGCGAGGAGATGGACCTAGCGCAAAGAAAGAAAGTTCCAAGATTTTTGGTAGCTGGACTGGGAGGCTATGCTCGAAAGCTGGCCAAAGACCTGACTCCGGACTCGCTGGGAAATGGCCTGCCTCGCCGGGAAAACGTTCGTCTTTTCAGGACGGATGACGTTGCAGCTTGCGTGAATGTGCTCTTTGACCATCTCGCTCTTTCGAAATCACTACGAAAAGCTGCGCTTCAACCTATCAAGTGGAATCCGGATCTGCGGGCGATTGTCGATCATCGCAATGGGAAAATCGCTTCGGCCAGTGAATGTATCATGCGAACCGAAGGTGTTGCCGGAATGAGTATGCAGGATGGCGCCCAAGATCTTCTTTAGTTTCTCTTACCATGATCTCTGGAGAGTGAATGTCGTGCGCAACAGCGCCGTTCTCGATGGTATTTGCTTGGCCGGTTTTCACGACCCGTCTAATTGGGAGGAGACCATGGGGCGGGGCGATGCCGCGGTCAAGGCGTTAATAGACGACGCGTTGAAGGCAACGGCTGCAACGGTCGTTCTAATCGGCGCGAGAACGGCGGATCGAGCCTACATTTCTTATGAGATCGAACGCTCGGTTGAACTTGGCCATGCCCTTCTGGGTGTGCGCATAAATCGAATAAGGGACGAAAGCGGGAGAAGCGACCCGGCAGGACATGTCCCCGCAGCGCTGCTCAGAGCGAACGCTCCGATCTACGATTATGAGTTTGGCAGGCTGGGGGGGTGGATTGAAAAGGCACAGGGGAACGCAAAATCTTAGCGTGGCCACAACCGACCTTCCAGGGGCGAGGAATCTGCGGATTGCAGACCTCCAGTCGCATTGCGGTGCATAGCCAGAGGCGGGGTGCCTACTCCATTCCGTTAGGCCGACGCCCGACTTCGGATCGTCCGTCACACGGAAGAGGCGCCAACTGTGTCGAGAACGGCCGGATCAACATTGTGGTGAGTCGACCAATTCGCTCACAAAAGCCGAGCTCGACGTCAATGTAGGGTTTTCCAGACGCTGCTGTCTGGTACATTAACTGAACTGTTTGATTTGGTTTTCCTGCATGGCTCTTTCACAAGAGGTTCTCGATTTTTGCATCCAGTTCGCAACGGAACTGCGTGAGGATGGTGTCGGGATATTCGCAGGCGCCGGCTTGTCCGCGTCCGCGGGCTTCGTCGATTGGCGAGGCTTGCTTACGAAGTTCGCGAAGGAGTTGGGGCTGGACATCGACCGTGAGGGCGAACACCTCGTTCGTCTCGCGCAGTATTCGCACAACCATCGCGGCACCCGCGGCCACCTAGATGCTGCGATAATCAAATCCTTTCCGGTCATGAAGGCCCCGTCGGTAAATCACGAGATCCTCGCGCGGCTGCCGATCTCGACGTACTGGACGACGAACTACGATCGGCTAATCGAGACGGCACTTGGGAATGCCAAAAGATGCGTCGATGTGAAACACGCCGACAATCAGCTCCCTCAGAGCATGCCTGGGCGTGACGCGATCTTATACAAGATGCATGGCGACGTTGGGCATCCCTCAGAGGCAGTTCTCACGCGAAACGACTACGAAAGCTATCCGACTCGCCGTCCTGGTTTTCTCAATGCGCTATCAGGCGATTTGACCGGCAAAACGTTTCTGTTCCTCGGCTTCAGCTTCACCGATCCTAATCTAGATCACGTGCTCAGCCAGCTCCGTCTGCGGTATCATGACAGCCAGCGACAGCACTACTGCCTCATGAGGATTCCGAAGAAGGCTGACTATTCCTCCTCAAAAGAACATGCTTACGCGCAAGCGCGGCAGAGGCATTTCATCGCTGACCTGAAGAGATTCGGAATCAAAGTACTTCTTATCAAGGAGTACAGCGATGTCACGGAAGTCCTCGAGACGATCGAAAGGCTTTACAGACGCCGCGCCGTGTTCGTTTCTGGTAGCGCAGCCGAGTTCTTGCCTTGGGACGAGGCTTCCTCAAAAGTCTTCTTCCGGAATCTTGGAGCCAAGCTGATCGATCATGATTTCCGCATCGTTACTGGTTTGGGGCTTGGTGTCGGCGACGCTCTGTTGAGCGGAGCCATCGAACGTATCCACGATCGCGGGTACACCCGGCTCGATCATTTCATAGATATTAGGCCGTTTCCGCGGGATTTCTCGGACGCGGCCAAGCGGCAAAAAGTCTGGCATGCGTACCGCGAGGAGATGATTTCAAGGGTGGGCATCGCGATATTCCTGTTCGGCAATAAAATATCGGCAGGCGTCTTGGAGACTGCTTCTGGCATGCGGGAAGAATTCGATATCGCGCTTGCGCAGGGAGTCGCGCCGTTGCCGGTGGGAGCTACTGGCTATTTGTCTCAGGAACTGGCGAAGAATGTCCTCAAGGCGAAGCCAGACCGTTTCACAAAGATAAATCTGACGTGCGTAAAAAAGCTGAATTCGACCCCGCGCGGCGGTCTTCCGGCCTTGCTGTCGACAATTATAGGTTCGCTCGACAAGATGGCCGCGGAATAGCCGCGAGCGGAGCGGCACTTTTTTTGAATTGAGGTTCGTGAATGACCATTTCCCAAGACACGCTTCGACGGCATTCGCATGTGAGCGCGCCCCAAGGGCCAAGGACGATCATCGAAGCGCGTATGCGTGCAGCACCGACGGCGTTCCTCTCGCATAGTCATAAGGATGCCGAACTTGCGAGAGGACTTCAGAATTATCTGCAAACTCAAGGTTGGGATATCTATATCGATTGGGAAGACACGGCGATGCCAGAGACGCCCAATCGAACGACCGCGAGCAAAATTCAAGAAAAGATCAGAGATCTGGATCTGTTTCTTTTTCTGGCCACCCGTAATTCGACCGCCAGCCGATGGTGTCCGTGGGAGATCGGCTATGCTGACGGTGTGAAACAGATCGATCGCATTCTGATAATTCTTACGTCAGATAGCCAAGGCGCGACGTACGGAAACGAGTATCTTCAATTGTACAATCATATTGATCACGTCGCAAACATCGGGATCTACGCATACAACCGCGCTGGCGGAGGCCGGGCTCTGCGGGGAAGAGCGATGCCCTGACGATCCCGATCGCTCCGTTCATCGATGCTCTGGGCAGTGATCTAGCCTTTCGGAGTTTTCTCGACTACGCAACTGAAATTAGAGCCGAAATCGCTGAGCTCTGTCTTTCGACATCTGCGCAGGCAATAAATGAGTGGGATGACTTACGGACAATCCAAGAAACGAAACGTTTTCTCCTCTTTCCACTACGCCGATGTCATGCGCGTGAACAATGTTCGGAAATCCGGCGAGTTCAAACAGACATCGTCCGACGATGGTCGTTCGATCGAGGGTTTCTACGACTACAGTCTTTGGGAGAACCGTCGGCTGAATGGTGAAGACGCACTCATGCGCTTGATCCGCGAATATCCGTTAGAAATGGGCACGCAGCCGCAACGTATGACGAGTCCTCGAAATGTCCGATCGTGACGTCATATTCATCAGCCATGCCACACCGAACGACAACGAGTTTGTTCGCTGGCTCGGAACCAGGCTAACGGGCTTCGGCTACAAGGTGTGGGCTGACATTTTCGATCTGGCCGGCGGGACGCCGTTCTGGAACAGCATCGAAGACGCATTGCGAAAGCGAACGCTCAAGGTCATATTCGTGGTCTCGACGGCCAGTTGCGATCCGAACCGCAGCGGGGTTCAGAACGAAATTTCCGTGGCCGACGCGGTCAAGAAGTCACTCAAGGATCCCGATTTCATCATCCCCGTCCGGATCGACGACATCGCCTTCAGCGATCTGCCGATCCAGATCCATCGACTCAACGCCATCGATTTCACGACGGGATGGGGTCGCCAGCTTGCGGCGCTCGTCGACACGCTGTCGAAGGCCGGCGTGCCGCGCGCGGTGACGGATCTCTCCGCCGAATTCGACCGCTGGCGTCAGGCATCGGTGCGGTCCGACGTGGTCCTAGAGCGTGGTGACGAGCCTTTGCTGACGAGCATTATGCCGATTGTCCGACTTCCGGAGGAGATCTCATTCTACGAGTACGAGGGCGAGAATACGAAATTCGAGCAGGTACTGGAGAACATCCCGCATCCGAATGCCATGCACAATCGTCTGCTGGTGGGCTTCGCTGCCGCGCACGAGATCCAGGCGCATCTGCCGCCCGAATTGACCGTTTCGCTCCGCGGGGCCGCGAGTTTTGGGACATTCCTGGAGGGTAAGGTCACGGACCCGGTCGGGCCCCAGCGTCGTGACGCGAACGCCTCGGCGGTCCGCATGCTTCGGGAGTCATTTGAGGCGCATCTCGCCGCGCGGGGCTTGCTTCGCTACGAAGCGTCCGCCGGCACGGTCATTTTTTTCCGAAGGATTTGCTCGCGGACGATCGTGTCTACTACACGAACGCGAAAGGCAAGCGTACCTACAAGCAGGTTGTCGGAGAGAGCAAGGTACTCAAGGCGAACTAGCATCTCGGTATGCGAGCGGTCGTTCGCCTCGGCGAAGCGCCCACGGTACGGTTGCGCCCCTACGTTGTCTTCACCCGGGACGGCAAGACTCCGCTGCAGGACGCCGGAGAAATGACCAAGCTTCGCCGGCGATTCTGCAAGAGTTGGTTCAACCACGTGTGGCGACCGCTCTGGCAAGCCTTCTTCGAGTTTTTCGGCGCGGGCACCGAGAGTGTTCTGATCGCGTTGGGCGAACATCGCAGTTGGGCCCTTGCCGGCGGCGGTTTAGAGCTCACCGCCGGAATGCGCATGCCGTTCGATCTGGACGTCGCCGACGAACAGGGCGAACCAGAGGAGCCCGACGATGCGGACGACGACGGCGACGAGCTCGACGAGGACATGGACGGCGAGGACGAGGAATGACGGCGGCTTGGCGGGCGATCCGCATCGATGAGCCGCGGTTGTCCTTCGGGCACGACCAGGGCGCCGAACATCCAAAGGACGGTCTCTTCCTGTTCGGACCGGTCGCGTCCGGCCAGAACCCCGCGCGCATGGACGTCGGCGTCATCGCGACGCCGGCCGGTCTCGAGAAATATTCGAAATGGATCGCGTCGATCGAGAAGTTCATCGACGTGCCGGCGCCGAATCGCAAGCGAAATGACGCCAACACCTTCGTCTGGCCCGGCTTCGAGGCGGTGTACGGCGCCGCCTGGCCGAGCAAGCCGTTCGCGACGTGCATGATCGACGCCGTCGAAATCAGCCGCCGCATTCTTGGGGCCGACAGGCATCAGGCGATCTATGCCGCGGTCGCGCTGTATGAAGAGGCGCTGAGAAAGTATTTCCGCGAGGAGGAGGCGCGCCCGCAGTTGTGGTTCGCGGTCGTACCCGACGACGTCTACAAGTACGGCCGGCCCAAATCGACGGTTCCGGTGAAGCTCCGCACGCCCGGCACGCGCAAGCTCGGGATGAAGGCGGCACGCGCGATCTTGACCGGTGGTTCGATGTTTCCTGAGGAGATGGAGGCGGCGGCCGTCTACGAATACGAACTGAACTTCCATAACCAGCTCAAGGCGCGGCTGATGGACACCGGTCAAGTCATTCAGGTCGTCAAGGAAGTCACGCTCGATCCCCCGACCGAGAAGGCAAAGGCGCGGATGCAGGATCCCGCGACCATCGCCTGGAATCTGTCGACCACCAGCTTCTACAAGATCGGCGGCCGTCCGTGGCGCCTCGCCGACCTGCGCGACGGCGTCTGCTACGTGGGCTTAGTGTTCAAGCGGATCGATCGGCCCAGCGGGCGCAACAACGCGTGCTGCGGCGCGCAGATGTTTCTTGGGTCCGGAGACGGGCTCGTCTTCAGGGGAGCCGTGGGGCCCTTGGTATTCTGAGACGAACGACGCCTTCCACCTCGATCAGGATCAGGCGGCGAAGCTGATGGCGATGATCGTCCGCGCGTACAAGGACAATCATGGCGAGGCGCCGAAGGAACTCTTCATTCACGGCAAGACAAACTTCGAAGCCAAGGAATGGTTCGGATTCGCAAGTGCGGTCCCGCAGTCGACAAAACTTGTCGGGATCCAGATTCGCGACAACGCTGACGTCAAGGCCTTCAGGTACGGCGCCAACGCCGTGCTGCGCGGCACGGCGGTCGTGACATCGGAAACGTCGGGTTACTTGTGGACGCGAGGATACATTCCGCGGCTGCGGACTTATCCAGGCCGCGAGGTACCGAACCCGCTGACAGTCGAGATCAGGCGCGGTTCCGCAAACATTGAGCAGGTGATGCGGGACGTGATGTCGCTGACGAAACTCAACTTCAACGGCGCCGAATTCTGCGACGGCCTGCCAGTCACCCTACGTTTTGCTGATCTGGTCGGCGAAATTCTGACGGCGGGCCCGATCACTCCCCACGCGCCGCTGCCCTTCAAGTTCTACATCTGATGCGAGTGAGAAATCTCGCGCAGGCAAAGATCGATCAGCGGCACCGACCAGTTCAGGGGGGCAGGCTTGGACACGGGCCCTAGGGGCTGCTTCTGCCGACGACAGGCGTCTCGGTAGCTAGGTCCTCCCTTTGACGAAGCCAGCCGCCAAGTCGCAGCGGAAGTCCGCCTAGTCTTAGACGGGGAAGATCGGACGTCTTTCGGTGATGCGCCAAGGAACGCTGCCGCGCATCGAGTTTCCGCGGCAGATGAGCCGGAATTCCGAGCGAGCGCTTTTTCGCGACTGACAGACGGGAGGTGTCAGCGTGCGCCAGCTGTCGTCGAAGTGACGAGGCACTCTCTCCGTGGTATATAGTGCGCTATCGGCCTCGCGCCTTTGCATCGGTACGGGCTTGCCCGATGCACATGTCTTGGCGATATCAGGATCCGCCGGCCCTCCTAGAGCGCTTTCCTCAAGCTATTCCCGCAGCACTCAAGCAAGCCCAAGCGACCTCAGGATGCAGAATATCGCTGTGGGCTCCGGACGGCAGGCCACCGGTCTTGATGACCTTGTTGCCGTCGAGATTGTGCCACTTGCCGTTCTGAAAAGAATATGGCCGGCCAGCGGCGACAAGTCCGGACGTGACCGCACCAACGGCCTGCGCACCATCGTTTCCCATCGCCCCCCAGCGTGAAGCGTTGTCGTCTAAGCCGCTTGCGTCCTGATGACCCAAAAAGGATGCGAGAGGATAGGCTCGTCCCACAGCAAAATCGAAGCCGGAAAACGTGGTGACGAGAGGACCGTCGACCTTTCGGGCGAATTCGTGAAGCTCTCCCGACCGGTTCGGATCGAATGGCAATGTTGGGGCAAACGTAAAGTGGGAAAACGCGCCCTGTATGAGCAAGAGCGACTTCACGGGTGAGGCCTCGCCCTGCAGACCGGATAGCGCGAACGAAACCAATCGGGCACCGAACGAGTGACCGATAAGATGGCACGCCATATCCGACTTCGCCGCGGCCAGTTGCGAGAGGAGAGGCCCAAGGCCGGCTTGCCCGACGACGCCGGCGCGCTCCTTCATCTGCCAATAGGTCGCGATCCTCAGAGCACCCTTGGCACCATCCCACAGTTTGCCGAGTTCATCACCCACGCCAGCGGCGCCTCCGCGCGTTTGAGGCTGCTCCCGTGTCGACAATTGCTTGAGGATATCACGCCACTGGTCCGGTTTGTTCTCGATTGCGTCACGTTCCAATGAATCTTCGGGCGAAGGGGACCTTGATGATTTCGACATCACCGATCTCAATTGTTCGAAGAACTCCTTCAAAGCCGCCTCATCGCGTTTGCGCTCGGTCAATAGCGAATGGAGGCGCTCGACTTCCGCGCGATCCGCCTGCTTAAAAACGTTCGCCAGATCATCGACCGATGCGACCTGGGCTCTGGCCTTCGGTCGCGCGACGGCGGCAGCTTCGCCGCCTCCCTGAGCAGCAGGCACTTCATCGGGCCAAAGGATGGACGGCCAGAATATCCCGAGGATCCCTGCCTTAGGATTTCTCTTCTTCATGAACTTCGCGTTGTCGAGGACGAGCCGAACCTGCTTGAAGAAGCCCTCGTAGAGCGAGCGGGCGTAGGAGCGATCGTTATTCCATCCGTGAGAGAACACGAAAAGGTCGGTCAGATTTTCGGCGACGATTTCGGATACCGCCTTGTCGATGGCATTGCGATTGGTTGTACGCCCATCCTCGTCGAATGACGGTTCCCAGAAGGGAAAGCCTGCGAGTTGTTCGGTCATTATTGGTCGCGCTCCTAAACGCTTTGAATGGCTCTCATCAGATCGACCAGTCCATTGCCCTGAAAATATCGTTCTCGACCTAGACACGTCGCGGTCTCGAGGAAGATCTTCTTCACGCGTAGCGGGTTTTGAATGAACTCGCGCCTTATCGAGAGAAAGGCGGCAACGG
This sequence comes from Bradyrhizobium sp. INPA03-11B, assembly GCF_040446015.1. Classification (NCBI taxonomy): domain Bacteria; kingdom Pseudomonadati; phylum Pseudomonadota; class Alphaproteobacteria; order Hyphomicrobiales; family Nitrobacteraceae; genus Bradyrhizobium; species Bradyrhizobium sp. INPA03-11B. The sequence continues at coordinate 48,311 of NZ_JASGSR010000008.1, read as the reverse complement.
CGCCGGACACGTGCGGTGCTGCCATGCTCGTTCCGGTCTCGTCGATGTAACCCGGTATTTCGTCCGGCACGCTTCCACCGCGGCTCGCTAGATATTTTCCTGCGGCGCAGGAAGTGATCCGCTCGCCTGGCGCGACCAGATCGGGTTTGAGCCTTCCGTCTCCGGTCGGGCCTTTCGAGGAGAAGTACGAGATCCCGTAGGTATGCGGCGAGTCCCGATGGGTCGAGCCCACTGTAATGGCTAGGTCTGCATTTCCGGGGTCGTTGATCGTATTCAGATAGCCGGCGCTTGTCTGACGGTTGCCTGCCGTCAAAGCGCCGTAGCCGGTATTACCCGCCGCGGCGACCACGACCACGCCGCTATTCACCAAGCGGTTCACCTCCACGCAAAGCGGGCTCTGTCCGCATCCGAACATCTCGGGATCGAAGTCGTATCCGACGCTCAAATTGACCCCGTGAATACGGAGTAATTTGGGATCCCCGTTGACGCTCTCGCGAACGTAGGTCAGTGCGGCGATGATGTCGCTGACATTTCCCTCACCGCCCTCGTCGAGAATTTTGAGACTCACGAGCCTGCAGAGAGGAGCCACTCCGGTCAGCTTGTCGCCCTTCTTCAGCCGCCGGCGCTTGATGACGGTCGACGGTTGTCCGTTTGCGTCCGTGTCGTACGTTCTTTGATAGACAGCGTACTGTTCGGGATCGTCGGTTGTGAGCCCACCTGCGATGATGCCGGCTACGTGAGTGCCGTGGCCGTACTCGTCGGTCAGCGCGCTTTCGCCTTGCAGAGCCGTCGTGAAGTTGCGATGCAGTTGGACTACCGAAGGATGGTCCAACGTCTCGTTTGCTTGGAAGTGCGCATGGCGCGCATCCACGCCGGAATCGATGACGGCCCAAACGATGCCCTCTCCGGAGGCGGCGAAAGTGCGAGCCGCAGCATCGGCCTTCACCGTTGTGATCGATCGATCCAACGTCGCCCGCACCGGAAAGTCCGGCCATACCTTGTAGATCGACAGTTTCGCGGGGTTGTTCGCTGCCGCGTCTTCGTCCGATCGCACCAACCGCCGCAAATCAACCAGGCTAACGAAACAACTGTAGTAGGATTTCGAAATCTGCTTCGGATCATGTGCACTCGGCAGACCCAGCGCCTTGTAAAGCTCCATGAAGCCAGCGGCTGCACCAACTACCCCTGCCTCGTGCATGATATTGAGCTCTATCATGTACTTGCCGGGCTTATCGGCCTCGGGGAGCTTCCATTCCGCACGGCGGTCCGCATCGTCTAGCGCGGGCGGGATCGTCGCCCTCTCCATCAGGAGCCGCGGACGGTTCGGCAATACGGGAGCTTCCATCGAAGGGGTCGAGCCAGCGGGCGGTCGCCGGGACGGACGTCGGCTCCCTGCCTTCCGCTTCTTCGTCGTGCGCTTAGCCATGGTATTTTCGACGACCTAGCCTAGCCGTGCTCGCGGGTACTGCGTTGCGATGCTTGCACAAGGATTGCGCGCCAACAAGCTAGTGATGCTCCTAGGGCGATCGGTAAGTCGCTTCGCGTCTCGTCGAAGAGCGTTTTGCCGAGTAACGCGGTCGCCCGCGCACGAGCGGACTCGACCTAGTGGAATTCCTAGGAGGATGCTGCATTTGAATAGGTCATTGTCCCGAAAATTTATACGCTCGCGGATGACCGAAATGGCAATCCACTTCTCAATCGAACGGAATGGTCACGTATGTAGTTCTAGAGCGGACGGAGGGTCACCCTTCTTCGTCGGATGCCAAACGAGCTATCACGACAAGTCGTCGGGCGAAGACTTCGAGGGGCTTTACAATGTGCCCCGGAGAGAGCTTCCCAAACTGAACTATCGGGCAAGCGACTACCGCGCGATGTATAAGTTCTGGGCCGACTTCATCGAGCCAACCTCGAAATGCGAAGGCGGCAACTTTTTGACACTGAACACGTATGACCGGGCAAGATTCACATGGGGATTCGGCCAATTCGGAGCACACATTCCCGACGGTGACTTCGTAAGGTTTTTTCGAGATCTGATCGGGCGTCCGGAAAACGGCGATTATTTCCCTGATCTCGCGGTAAAGGACGGACGTATCGTCAAGGTGACCGGCGCCGCATCTTTGCCCATGGAAACGGCCACGTCGACCGCTCCGCTCATGGATTACTTGAATCCGACGGTGTCTTCCGTGGAGGATACCGAAGTCGTCGCCGCCGCCAAGTTGATCCATTGGGCCACCAATGTCGAGCAGGCGAGAGACCTTCAGGTGATGCACATGATCGCCGTATTCAAGAGCTCGATGAGGGACTCGGATACGAGACTCGGGCTCGACGGACGTGGTGCCGACATCTGCTTGGCCATCTGCGACATACGACATCAAGGTCGTGCGAGAATGCCGGCTATTCAGGCAGCGCTAAGCTCCTCCAGACCTTTAAACAACCTCCTAGCGCTCGGTAGCATCGCCTATCCGGAGCGCTGCGCCACCCTCAAGGACGAGATCGCGGCAAAGGGATCGCTTCTCACTTCCATGCGATGGAATCGCCAGCGGGGGGATTTCGTTTGAATGACCATACGACCAGCACTACTTGCGACGGCGGCCGACGAATGGAGACGGTGGGGCTTCTCGGCCATCCCGATCCACGGGACCAAAACGATCGGCGGCCGCGAAAGCCAGCCACCGTATGTCGAGTTCGTAAGCGACTACTGGGCCTCAGTCGGAGAACCTGCTCGAAACGGCAAGTCCGCCTCTCCGTGGTCCGCTGCATTCGTCTCCTTCTGCTTCAAAACGGCGGCGGCCGGAGACGGATTTCCATATAGCGAAGCGCATTGGAACTACTGCGAGGCGATTGTCTCCAAGCCTAAGGCCTATCCGCGATTGAAGCTCGTCGATCCCACAAATGGCACTCTCGGCCTAGGCGACTTGATCTGGGCCGCACGAGGCGGAGCCGATTGCCCCCTCGCTCCCAAATCGTTCGAAGCGGCAATGCAGGCTCTCAAGAAAGGTTCGTGGTTCTGCTCCCACGCCGATATCGTTGTTGCATTGCGTGATGGCGAGGTGGATGTCATCGGCGGGAATGTCTCCGACTCAGTCACCAAAACCACCTACAAAACGGTCAGAGGAAAGATCCGTGACCCCCGCCACAACTGGCTTGCGGTCGTCAAGAATAGCCTCTAGCTCGGCCCCTCGAAGCTAACCGAAGTGGAAGGCGCATTCGCAAGCGCAGTCGACCTGACCGGCCGGAGAGACGGAGTTTCCACTTTCGTGGCTTTCCTCGGCCTTTCTTCCGATCGTCCGGCTGGATCCCAGGCCCGCCAGCCTCGTGCACCGGGCGGGCGTGGGGCGCAACTTTGCCTTCCTTCGGCCGTCGGGCGCGAAAGCTCCCACCTAGGGCATGCCCTAGCTTTGCTAGGGAGGAATTTCCGCCAGATTGGTGCTCGCGAGCCGAGGGGATCGGCGCGCCGCGGTGCACAGGGGGCGAGCATGGCGCTAGGTACGCCGACGGATTGGATCGTCTATATTTCTCTTTCGGGCTTGATGGGCGTAACCGGGCAGTTCATCCGAGCCGCCGGCGGAGCAAAGAAGACCAATGATCAGGCGGCCGCTCTCAACGTGAGCTTCGGCACCGTATTCGACACGCCGACCTTTCTTACATCGCTCGCGATAGGGTTCACGGCGGGTGTGCTGGCGGCGCTGGGCACGCAACCGGACACGATCAGCGCGTCATTCCTTCTAGGGATCGTTGCCGCGGGCTATGCAGGCGCGGACTTCATCGAAGCCTTCCTCAAGAAAAGCCTGCCGGACATGCGGACGGCCGCCAACGTTTCGGCCGAGAGGGTGAATCCCAACGTTCAGACCATCTCCGCGCTCGTCAGATCGTCTCCTTCGGTGGCAACCGGCGTTCGGACCGTAATCGCAAACAGCAAGGGCTACGATCTCGACGAGATCGAGGACGGAAAAAAGCTGTCGGAACTCAACTTCACCGGGCCGGACTGCATTGCGCTCGAAGCAGCGATCAACCTGTACTTCTTCAATTCGTTAGGGTTGGCGTTCGATCGCCTCCTCGAAGGCCCGAACGACATCAAGCCCGGACATACCGTCAGGAACGTCATTTCTCTCGTCGAGTCGCTCCACCCGAGACCGCGAGGAGTTATGGTATGAGAATTCTCTCGTTCGGTGCGATCATACTCGCAACAATCGCACCTGCCTTTGCAGCCTCCGAACGTCCGGCCGAGATGTTGGACGAGGTGCTCGCCAAGTACGGCTCGTCGTCCGGAGACGTGGATTGGGCAAGATTGAAGCGAGACATAGCGGCGCGGAAAAAGGCATCCGCCGAAAACCGAAGGACGCCAACAGCCCGCGCATACCTGTCGCCGGCCCCCGTCAACAACGTGGCGCCGGTAGTGCCACCGTCCTTCGATACGCGACCGCACGGTGTCTTGCTCTTGCGCGACGCCTATTCCAACCAGACCTTCATCTCGGAACAGGACACGCTGAGCGACAACGGAGCTTCGCTGTCGTACACCGGAAACGAAATCGACAAGACCCGTATCGTTGCAGGGAAGGGAGCTCTGTTCTACGCGATGGACCAATGGATCGCGCCCACTACGGTCGATCCGAACGTGATAAGGCTGGCTCACTACAGCCTCGTGCCAGGTATCGAGTGGGATATCAAATCCAAAAAGACCACAAGCGACTTCGGGGGATCCGCCTCGGCGCTGTTCGGCAGCGAGTTCCTGGTAAGGACGCCCTGGTTTGACGCATCGTACTTCAAGTTCAATGGTAGCTATACGACCGACGTTTCGTCCGGAAAGGCGCAGGTCTACGGCGGGGAATTGACCTGGCAGCCCGTCCTGCTGAATTCCGGGATTGGGACGACGAGAAGGCTGAACCGACAGTTGGACATGTGGGTCGAGTTCGTTCCGACCTTGAACATGAATTTCTCGCACGTCGGAGACAGCGGTGATTTCGCCAATCTCATCCAAGGTCGCGACTATCTCTGGACCGGTACCGAATTGAGCGGCAGGTTGTTCTTCCAAAGCGGAGTCCTCGCACCGTACAGCCTCTTCGCCAAGTACTACTTCCTGTATGACGCTCTCCATCGCGGCAACCAGAACGTCGACTACAAGCAAGTAGGAGGATCGGCGAAGCTGCTCTCATGGCGCAATCCACTTCAGGAAACCGACACCGCCGATTTATCACTTACGGTTCGATATACCAACGGCACATCTCTTCGAACGCTTGAGAGGAATGACGAGATCTACGCGGGTCTGACATTGAAGCTCGGCAGCATTCCCACCTCCCCAGCCGCAGGCCCCAAAAGGAGCGATTGAGATCGGCGGTAGCTCCGGCGGCCTTCACTATTGCGGCAAGCGGAACTCCAGAGATGTCGTTGGACGGATTGTTCAATCGCGCAATAGACCGTGTCGTCTCCTTGTCGGACGAGGCAGTCGTTTCGGAGCTCATCGAAGCCCTGCATAGCGAGGACGTCACACTCATCGTCGGAAGCGCCGTATCGCTGTTTCCTCCGGCTTCGGTCGTGAACGGCCAGTACGTAACTCAGGCGATCGCAAAGCATCTCTCCAGAGGATTGCCGAGGGAGGACGTCCTACGTAAATTCATCTCCAAAACAGCTTTCGAAGTCATACTTCAATACAACGGCAATGACGCCGCTATCCGAAAATGGCTCGTGCAGATGTTCGCGTCGGCCCCTCCGCGAGCGCCCAACTCGATTCACCGGGCGATAGCCGCCTATCTAGCTGCAAAACCCGGGCACGTGGTCACGACGAACTACGATCGATTCATCGAACAAGCTCTCGAAGCGACTGGTGTCAGGTTCGAAACCATCATTTCCGAAGACCGCGCGAAATCCGCATGTTCTGATGTCAGGTACTTCAAAATCCACGGCTGCACCAGCGATCCGGTGTCTCTGGTCTTTAGGCTGGATCAGGAGCGGCCGCTGGAAAATTGGAAGGCGACGACGTTTCGGTCGTTGACCGAAGGCCGTACCGTCCTCGTGATCGGCTATTCGGGCAAGGATTTCGAGATTTGTCAGGCCTTGCTGCAAAACAATCCGAAAGCACTGCTTTGGAATGCCTACGAGCTCGACGTCGGCGAACGCCGCTTTCCGTCGGAGAATTCCCAGGACCTGCTCGAGCATCGCCCGAACATGTTGTTTATCAAGGGGGACATGTACGATATTTTTGAAGTCGATCCGCTACCCCGCAGCAAGGTTGACGAACGCCGGACGGCGTCACGCGATGGCGTGCCGCGGTCTTGGACGCGATCGGTGCGCCTCATCAAACAGAAAAGTTGCTCAAGGACAGCCGGGGTAGCTTCGATCGCAAGAGCCGGCTTGAACGTCTCACGGGGCATTGCCTATCGCCAGAGGAAGTACCGTACAGCGATCTATCATGGGGTTCGGCTTGCTGCCGCCCGGTCCCGTGGCGGAACACGGCACAACTTCGCGTTACGCGCGGGATTGGACGCCGCATTCAAGCTGCGTAACCGCGGCAATCATTGTCTCGCGAAGCTCGCCTTCGGTATCGCCGCAAAGGGATCGCGCCGAAGCAGTTTCGTTTTGCATCGGGAATATGCCATGAACATGGCGTGGTTTCAGATATTGGATCTTCTGCGTTTCACCGGCGTGGAGGAACGCCTGCAGAGACTCGTTGCGCAGATGGAGTTCATCAGTCTGCATCAGGGATTTGGGGTTCGTACTACTTGGTCAGGGACGTAGCCGAAGAAATCGGGCTCTCTCATAAACCTAGATCGAGGCGATCGGCTCCGGCGATGCCGTCGCAGTTGGGTTTCAAGCACATCGGGAGCATTCCCGGGCAGATCGATGCATTCAAAAGTTTCCGTCTTCAGGCCGGCGCGACGTGGCGCCAAGTGCAGGAGGAGATCGCTCTCGCTTGAGACGCGCAATTTCATCCGGAAAGACGGAAATGCGCCCTGGCTCCGTTGGAGGCCGGCGGTTGGACACTTCGCGAAAATCTATCTCTGCTGCGGCACGTTCTTTGCGGGCTCTGGAAATGTGAGTACACGACGTCGTACGAGGCCGGCATCGTCTGGAGGGCGTTCCGAAGCTTCTTGCGCGGACGCATCGCCACGCGCCTGGCTTGTTAGCGTCTGATGCGACGCGCAGCCATAGTACCCGGATCGAACGGATGACGCTCGAGAGCGATGGCGTGTTCACCTGTCTCGACTCGCCGGTGATCGGAATGCTCGGCATCGGGGCGCTGCTCGAGCAACATGCGAGGCGAGTCCTAGCGCTAGGGACTTCCCGAGTACTCACGGCTCCCTCGCGCGCGTATTTTCGTTTGGGCCAGCTGGTCAGGGAGGTATCGATGGCTAGAACAGCGATCAGACTCAAGTCAGCGCCAGTTGCTTCGAGGATGTTCGCGGGTGGATCACCGTCGCCGGATACAAGGGTGGACATTCCTCCGCCGAATTCCTTCAATGAGGATCTGACTTCGGCGAGCGAGGCGACGATGCTCGATCTCTTCGGAGAGCCTGGCGCCAAGAGCAGGGAGTGCGGTCCCGTTACCGGCCGCTTCAAGAATAGAATCGTATCCGGCGTAAACGTCGGTCCATTCAAAGTCAGCGGTCTTGATGCCGCAGTCGATTCACTGAAACGTGTCTTCGAGGAGGCCGAACAGCAGATCCCCGACGTGGTAGCAGCGGTCAAGACCGCCGGAATGCTATGCGTCCGAGCGAAGCGGACGAGCCGCAACTCCTTCTCCAATCACAGCTGGGGAACGGCCATCGATCTCTACTTCGGAAGAGACGTCGTGCCCCAAGGATCGCAACAATGCCACCAAGGCTGCCTGCAATTGGCTCCATTCTTCAATAAAGAGGGATGGTATTGGGGAGCTGGCTTCAGCGGAAGATCCGTCGACAGCATGCATTTCGAAGTTGCAGACGAAACGGTCGAGAGGCTATTCGGCCCCCGCGCCTGACCAAAGGCGAAAAGCGCAAACGACATCCTTAGAGTGCCCGCTTAGAGTGCCGGCGACGACTTTCGGCCCTGCAAAGTCGAGAGTAATCACAGGCGATTGGTTTCCGGAGATAGCGCGGATTCGGCGGAGGCTCTCGCTGGTCGCGCTCAATGTTCGATCATTCTCCCGTGGAAAGATCGGAAAGAAGCGCTTCGTTCTTGGATGTGATTGCCCCGGGGAATCCCCAGCTTCGCGACCGGTCTTTGCGTGGCAGAATTCTCCCCGATGGAGGATGCTGGATGGCGACCGAGGCACCCGAGACCAAGCAGAAGCTGAAGACGCAGGTATTCATCTCTTATGCCAGCGAAGACGCCTTGATCGCCAACGCTCTGGAACAGGCGTTTCTCTCGCTTCGCGGGACCGAGAACCCGAACCTGACGATCATTCGGGACATCCATAGCTTCGAGCAGGGGCGTTCGCTCACGACGCAGGTCTACGACGACCTTGAGGGGAGCGATATCCTGTTCATCATCTATACGGAACGATTGAAACTGAGCCACTCGTTCACGGGAATGGAAGTCGGGGCATTCGGCTTCCAGATGAACCGTGAGATCAAGCGGGACGGCAGCACCGACAAAAGGATAGTGACACTTTTCTTCGACGAGCCGCCGGGTCCTCAAAAGGGCGTTCTCGGAATAAAGCTGGATGTAAGTGCGCTTGACAGACGGGTCGACGGACAGGCTGCGGCCGACATCGACCCCGATGGCGAGCTCGCAAAGTTCCTGAACGAACTGTCCGACCTGGTCGTTTCAAGGCGCCACGCCGCGCTTGCGGCGGCGAACATCGAAGTCGACGATCTCGTCGCCGCAAAGAAGGCGGGCCAAGCGAAAGTGGGCACGGAGATCGTTCCACGCCTGATGGCGAGTCTGACCGAGGCGATTTCCAGCGTCGTGGAGCGGAATCAGATCGAGCAGCACTTCGTCCATCTTCAATGGGGGGCGAATCCTGGCAATGCCGTAAAGCAGCTCGAAGACGACACCTCGATGTCCATAGGGTCCGAGGAAGTCTACGCGATCTTTGGCATCTTGCCGCGTCGAGGCAAGACCACGAACTGGCTAACATTTAAGGATGAACTTTCGAAGAAGAACTCCCAAAACTCCCAATTCGTCACCGAAGCTATCGGACGGGCGGTGCAATCGGCCTTCGACGAGGGGCCGGTGGATAACGACCAGATCTTCTTATCCGCGAAGGGCGAATTGTACCGGGTGATTGTGACGCGATACTACGTCTACTACGACGGTAGCCGCACGATGCACATGTATTTCATTCCCTTCCTCAGCAACAAGCTGGAAGCGGACATCGACGGCGCCCTTACTCTCCTCAGGTTATCCTCGCATCTGCGCAGCAAGTTCCTGACCGAGCACAGCGAATTTCATCCGACGCATTTCGATCTTTTCGTGGCCGACATCGACGCGATGAAAAGGAATGTGAAATCCGCGGTCAAAACGCTGCAAGTCATCGCGTCGGCCTCGCACAATGTGGGCTTCGACGATCCCGCCAATTTCGAGCGGTTCTTCGGCAAGGACCCCACCATGTCCAACGTAACGGTTGCTGGCCTGTACGCGAGTTGGAAGAAGGAAGTCGGAGCGCTGCGCGACACGGCAGCGTTGGTTCTCGACTCGTCGGATGCCGACGTCGGTCGCACATGGAAGGAGGCGCTGACGACGTTCATAACCTACGCCGAACCCATTAACAGGCGGATGGGCGAAAAGGCCTTGGAACGCATCACCAATTGGTTTTCGAAGGGAACTTTGGATCCTTAGCTTCACCGGACTAAAACGCCCAAGCGCTTCGCTTAGGCGGGCGACTAAGAATTTCGACCTGCTGTTCGATTAGTCCTTGTCGGCCCAAGTGGTGGGCAAACCTAGGGGAGCGTAACATGGAAGAACTCGCGGCCGTCGCTGCGTTTGTGGGAATGGCACTATTGCAGGGCGCCATCAGCTACGTCGGCGGCCAGATGATGTCGAACGCTCTCGGAGATCCGACAATCACGGACGTGAAGACGTGGATCGAAAATGCGGTCGCGGAAATCGAAGCTTTTGTGTCCGCCGAACTTAGGCGTCAGTTGGACGAAAAAGTCCTGGAGCAGATGCGCGCAAACCTGCAGGGGATCGTCACGGATATCTACCAGTACGCAAGCCTGGATCCATCCAATCGCAAGCAGAACAGATATCTCCTCGAGACTTGCGATACGACGACCGCCGCTTTGGTGCCGCTGTCCTTGAACTACGACCAGGCTTTGTTCGTGACGACCACGGCAATGGCCTATCGGCTGTTCAATCTCTATGCATTGTACGAACTCGACAACGACCCCGGCCACATCCGCAGTGCGCGCCCGATGATGGACGACTTCGTCGTTCGGTCGGCCGCCATCCGGAATAGGGTAGAGATGCAGATGTCGCCGGCTACTCATTTCAAGATAAATTGCTCGATCAAAGGAGAAACCGACTACACGTGCATCGGGCTCCAAGATGGGCAGCCGATAACCCCGCCATACCATGCCCCGCCCACGATCAACGGCAAGGATTCCTTTCAGGTAATGCGAGACTCTATAAAGCAGCGTATGGCTCCGCTGACTGATCCGATGCAGCGTCGGCACGACGATTTTCTAACATCCGCGAACAATTCCATCCAACTTGCGATCGAATGCTTCGATAAGATGTGTCGGAAAATCGGCGATACATACTCTCCGCCTCCGAATTTCACGGCATTATCGAGTGCCGAGGTTGCGGTGGTACCCGCGATGCTCGTCATGCCGGGCGCCATCATAGCCCGGTCGCAGTAATTGCTTGCCCGTGTGAGACATCGATTGATGTACGATATACGTTTACCGCTTGGGGCCAGCCATTTTCGATGACGCCACGACAGCGCGTTTGCATGCGGTGCTCGACGAGGTTTGCCAAAGCGTTCCCGGTTCGAAACCGGAATCGATGTCCACGTTGCTCTCCACGGACCGAGATTGCTTTGGCTGCCCCCCAAGAAGCCTCCCTTTGCGCACGCATACCCCGTTTGAAGTCGACAGAAGCCGGCGCAACCGGCGGCAGGGCCGGCGAGCGGCCCGCGAATGGGGGCACGCGAAGGCGTCCTGAATGAGGCTCGAAGCGTTTTTCCGTTCAACCTCAGTCAAACTAAGCCGCGCGTGCTACTCGAAGGTAGGAGTTGCGGCTCCAGCTGCTCCAAAAGAGAGAACTTCGGACTCGCCATGACAGACCGTCTCTATCGCTTCCGTCCCCTTTGCCGCCTCCTCGATAAGAACGAGCTCCTCAATCAGGAAATCTTCTTTGCTGCGCCCGACAATTTGAACGACCCGATGGAAGGATTTCGGGACATCTTCTGGAAGGGAGACGAGATCGCGTGGGCGAACCTCTTTCGGCACTATCTGCTTTGCCTCGAATGGGGGTATTCGATCGTATCCCTCGGGGGCGAGAGCGAACCTCTTTCATGGAGAAACATACCGATCCTGAACGTCGACGCGATCTCCTTCACTCCCCAGTATGCCGAACGGATAAACAAGCTGATCGAGGCATTCCTCGCAAATGAGAGTATCAAGAAGCTGGTCCGGTCGCTGTCGGCCATGACCCATCCGATCCGGCGAGAGGAGCTTGCCGCCTATCTGCAACCTGTACACACCCTGGCTCTGTCGATCATCAAACGGAATTACAGCGACCACGGGCTCGCCCGGAAGGCGGAGCCGGATTCCGGTGTTGACGAGTATCTCAAGCACACGATGGAGCAGGTGGATCTCGTACTCCAGAGCGCAGCGCGGCTGGCAGCCGAGGCTCCTGACGCCGAGCGCGCCGTCGCCGGACTCTTCGAAGCGCAACGATACATGCTCGACGAACTCAAGTTCATCGATCGATACAACAAATCAAACGAGCCATTCGAGCCGAATCGTGCCTTCGTCCTCTTCGAGTTTCCGATCGAATACGTCGGAAAGCTCGAAACGCTGGTTTACCCCGACTGGTACACGGCCTGCTTCATGAAGGAATGCCGCGATTCCTCGGTCTGGGGGAGCTACGGCGACAATCACACCGCGGCGTGTCTCATCTTCAACGTGGGTGACGGCAAATCGCCTCCGTCCCTGCGTCTTAGGCGGATTGCTGGCGCAAATGGCTCCGATCCAGTCGTCGACTACGTGCCTCATTACTTTCAAGAAGTCGTCTACGAGAATGAACACCTTCCGGTCGACTTCTTTCGCTCATTGGGGCGTGTGCCAGTCCCCGATCTCTCGCGCGGCTGGTTTACCGACCGGGCCGGTCGGCGCAGCATTTGCGCGGACGATATGTTCAACGATGAAAAGGCCTGGCGCGAGCGATATTGGGAGGCGTTCAATCACGGTATAACGCGAAAGCTGCAAGCTTGGCATTATGAGAAGGAACAGCGTCTTATCCTGACGGGGATGGGTTATGATTTTATGGAGCCATCAAGCCGCCTCACACATTACGACTTCAAGGATCTCGAGGGAATCATTTTTGGTATCAAGACGCCGATCGACAAGAAGATCGCGATTTGCAGGGTCATCGAAGAGAAGTGCCGCGCCTCCAATCGAACAGATTTCAGATTCTTCCAAGCGTATTACGCACAGGGGAAGGGGTGCATCGAGCATCGAGAGATGAAATTTCTGAGATTCAATCTTCCTCGAACAAACACTGCGATTGACGAAGATGGATCTGAAGCCATGGGCAAGCTATAACGTCGCACTATTGACCCAATGCAAAGCCCGTCGAAATCACGGGGCGGTCGAGCTGTGAATGGGGATCAGCTACCGGCGAAGGTGCCCAAATGTCCCGGTCGTCCTCCCCATCTCCCTTGTCGCAGAGACGGCGGCAGAGGAAGCGATCGTTTCAGTCAGGTAGCCGGCTTCCGAATGTATACTGCAAATAAAAGCGCCCGCGTTTTCACGCGGGCGCTAAAAAGAGCCGAAGGGGCCTCACGGCCCCTCGGTAGGTAGTTCCCTCTCGGGAAGCGGATCGTAACATGAAGACATCCATACAATGGGCGTCTCCCTGTTCACCCACCCCGGCTATTCGGACTGCCTTTCGGAGCTCTTCCGCAACGGGAGGCGCGCCCCTCACTCGCGGCGCCGGCGCCAATATGGTCTTGTCCGGCGAATCATTCGATCTACAATGTTCTCGATATGTTCCTATGGGGCTGTCGCAACGTTGCCGTCGGCTCAGCATCCATCCGTCGGTGCACCAAATTCCAGCGAGATGAGGAACATGGCTTCGCCGGCTAGGCGCTTTTGCGCGGCGGCGGCGCGGGTGTGGACCTCAGCCGTCGTCGGCGAAGCCCAATCGAACATCGCCATCAGCTGGCGCGTGGTGGCGCCGGTCTCGGCCGCGATCGTGGCGCCGGCCTTCTTCAGGCCATGGGCGGTGCATTGGGGCAGGCCAGCCTCGTCGCAGCGATCGCGGAACCAGTTGCCTAAGCCTGCCTCGGTGAACGGCTTGCCATAGTCGGTCACGAGGAAGGTGAGATCGCCCAGGATGTCGGCGTGCTCGACCAGTGCGGCCTTCAGGGACCAGCAGGAGCGGCTTCTGCGAGACCGTGTGGCGCTTTCTTGATGGTTTTTTCGGGATGTACCTGATCCAGTCGCCCAGCTCGCCGGGCACAGCGTCGCGGCAATGCTACCTGCCGAGGGTCACCATGTCTTAATGCCGCATGCCGCCCAACAGGAGCAGGGAGGGCGCCAGCCGAGCCTTGCGGGCCTTCCGGCTCGCTCCCTGATGGAAGTCGACGAACTGCTGCACGTCCGGGATCGGCCACGTATAGAAACCGACGCCTTTGACGGCCCGGCCGGCCGGCGGACGCGAAAGCGACGAAAACCCTCGGTTAGACCGCAACCGGAACTGAATGTCGGTATCGGTGGTTGCGCCCCAGGATTTGAACCTATTGGCAGACCATTCCTCGGCGGCGAGGGATTGCGTACGAACGGCGGGTTTTGACGAACTACCAACGTTCCACTTCGCGAGTTAGGCTACCCTCCGATAGGAAAACGGGGCTTCGAAAATAGTGGGTCTAGCGATGTAGCGGACCCCCGCTACCATGCGTGACCCACTATCCTCAAAAGTGGGTTTCGGGCTGTAGCGGTCTCCCGCTACCAAAAAATATATATAAATCAGTCAGTTCCCGACATCATTGTGCGCGCCCGGATGTAACCGTAGCGGATCGGAAGCGCTTTCATCGTCAAACGACGGTCATTTAATCCTCGAATTTGGTGTGGCACTCGAATCCTTCGCCGCTTGCTCGTTCGGATTCGTAGCCTCAGTCAAACAGCCGCTTTATTGCGATGGGTGGACCCGAGCCCCGGTGCTCGGAAACGCGACCTGGCGGCAAAAAGCGATCCTTCTTGTCGCAATCGCCGCCAGTCCACACGTTAAGGCGAATTTCTATCGGCCCCTTACTCGGGGGTATTTCTGATGAATTCCTCGACGCGCGGCAAAACATTGTCAATGTCGCTCATTTCCATTTCGTGCGTCAGTCCATCGATCGTGCATAGCGACACCTTGGAATTCGTCAAAGCGGACCCGATGCTCCGGGCGTTTTCCAGCGCCACCGAATTTTCCTCGCCTAAGATCCAAAGCGTTGGACAGCGCAGTTGCGCTGGGACGATTTCGCGCCAGTCGAGGATGGCGGTCAGCCAGGGAACTTCGTGCTGCGCACGGGAGCTCTGAAGATAAGCGCACTCAGGATGTGTAAGCGAATCCAAATCGAGTGTCCCCTCGCTTTGCGCGCGCAGGATCGGTATCCAGCGATCCCGAACACCCATCACCATGCGGCGGAAGTCGCCGGAGGCCCCAGGACCGAACGGCACACCGACCATGACGAACCGAGCTACACGCTCGGATTCGGCAGCAAGATAGCGGCCAACATTTGCTCCAAAAGAATACCCCCAAAGCGAGAATCGTTCGATGCCCGCGTGATCGACAACCGACAAAATGTCTTGGCAGTGGCGCTCAATGCCGTATGCCTCTACCCTTGCGGGCTTGTCGCTGTCACCGTGACCGCGAAGGTCCATAGTCAGAACGGTGAAGTTCGGGCTCAACCTATCCAGATAGCCAGCAGCTCGCCACGTTTGGCGTGACTGAGCCCCACCGTGCAGAAGCACGACAGCTGGACCTGAGCCAGTGATTTCATAGGCAATGCGCGTTCCGTCGTTTGACGTAGCGAATTCTGCGAACATGTTTTCTTGTTTCTTTGAGATGTGGTCGAAATTGGGGGAGTGCATAGGCGTCTCAAGGCGCATCGCCCTGCAGACGTATCGCTCTGGTCAAAGATTGCGCGCTGTTGGCGTGCGGCCAATCGGCAAGCGACCACGGGTCGCCGTCAGGCGAGCCGAGCAAAGGGCCCGCCAGGCGGGGGTGCCATAGCTTGTGAAAAGATCGTTCCCCGTCTCCTTCCAGAGAGGTGACGCGGGATCCAGTCCTAGCATTCGAACGAAATTAGCATCGCCGACGACGATCTGCCTTGCGAACGGGAACAGAAACCGCTCACCACCTTGGCGACAGAACGAGCGGGCGTCAGCATAGGTTGCGAACCAACTGTTGAGCAGGAATTGACAACGAAGATCGTACCAAAGGCCGCCCAAATCATCGGACAGTTGGGCTCGCCCTTCCAAAACGCGGCGAAGGTGCTCCCAATCCTGAAATCCAAGTTCTGTGGAAACGATATTGAGCGCCTGCGCAAGCTTCCAGGATGCCGGCAAAGCCCAACGTCGTTTCCTTGAGATCCAGCGTGCATAGAAGATCGCATCTGGCACTTGGTTGGACAGATCATTCAGGCGAATTCGGGCACGGATTTTGACTTCGCGCAGGAGCTCGCTAGCGGCGACATGTGTCGACGCAAGCTCGATTTCTTTTGATGGAGATAAAGGCACGACAACCCTCCGTTGGGATTTCGGCATTCCCGCTCTGCCGAACAAAGGGTCGAGTGAGTCGTCGTAACCCCGATGCCTTTCGAAGCATGTGTCGCAACGGGGAAAGCGAACCAGTGTCGAAGGGTGAGAGCCTCTTGCGCGGGAAGGCGCCCCTTCGGCACCTTGGATGAACCAGTAAGGCCGATCTGGAAATAATGCAAGTTCGCTTCGAGAACGATATTGCTGCTTCGCAGCCTCTACGGTTGGTGCGAGACGAGGCACTGAACCTTTCCTAGCCAGCACTCGGCGCGCCGCAGCTCGATCGATCAACGCGTCATGTGAAGCCGACCATGGTCGGCCGCGATTTCCTGCCCAGGATGCACCGGCGGGATTGCAGCTTATGACGCTGGGTTGGCGTTTGAGTGTATCGTGCAGCAGTCACCTGCTGGCCGCTGTGATCGTTCGTATGCCAGCCATTCGATCTTCCTGACATGAGACTGTTACACGGTCTGCCTATGGTCCCCGCCCGACCATGACAATCTTGTAACGCGAGGAGTCGAGTTGACCCCGGATGCGCGAGCGCAGGCCCGGAGCGCCCGGCTGTGCCGTGCGCTGATGTTCGGTGCCATTGTCTTGGCGGCGCCGAACGCATCGGCGGAGGGGAAGCAAATCGACTTCGATATCGCAGCCCAGCCGCTGGCGGCCGCGCTGGAGCAGTATGGTGACGTGGCTGGTCGGAGCGTCCTCTACAACAGCAACCTGACGGCCGGACGGCATTCCAGCGCCGTGCGGGGACCCATGACCGCGGGCGTGGCGCTCGCGCGGCTGCTCGCAGGAACCGGTTTGTCGGCGCGGGTGCTCGGAGAAACGTCTTTCGTCCTCTATCCGATACCGGCCACGACGCAGGCGGCGCTGCCGGCTCCCGTGAACCATTATTATGCACGGCTGCAAACCGGGCTTCGGGCTGCGCTGTGCGGGGAGGCCGATGCGCGGCCGGGCGGTTATCGGATCGCGTTGCAGTTCTGGATTGATCCGGCCGGTAATGTGGAGCGGTTCGAGCGGCTGGGCTCGGCGGGCAGCGCCACCGTCGATGCAGGCATCGATCGCGCTCTGCGTCGGATGCAGGTCCACGTGGCGCCGCCGGTCGGCATTGCCCAGCCCGTGACCCTGGTGGTCGTTCCGCAGGGATCCGGCGTCACGATGGCTTGTAACGGTTCTCCGGTACGCCCATGACCGAAGCGTCCCTTGCCTTGATAAGACGTCTGCTGGTCGAGCGCTATGATGAGCTCAAGCGCCGGCTGACACGGCGGCTGGGATCATCCGAGCTCGCGGGTGACGCGCTGCACGATGCCTGGCTCCGTATCGCCCAGGTGGATTCGGTCGGTACGGTCGGCAATCCCGGCAACTACGTCTTTGGCGTCGCCATGAACGCGGCGCGTGATCGCCAGCGCAATGCGGATAGCCGCACCCTGAGCGCCGCCGAGGTCGACGGGCTGCTGGAGATCGCCGATGGCGCGCCCGATCCCGAGCAGGTGGCGCGCGCGCGTTCCGACCTGCGCAAGCTCGAAGCCATTCTGCACGAGCTGCCGGAGCGCCGCCGTGAAATTCTGCTCGCGGCACGGCTCGACCGGATGCCGCGGCAGGAGATAGCCCGCCGCTTCGGTATTTCCTTGCGCCTGGTGGATCTGGAGCTGCAGCGGGCACAGGAATATTGTCTGGCGCGGCGTGGTCGGAGCGGCGGATAACATGCGGTTTCGCCGGGCAGGAAACGTCATTGGGAGAGGGGTGGTGAGAAAAGCCATATCCCGGCCTGGGCAGGCACGCGGCGGACGCCGGCCATGAGCGCAACGGATAACGACGATATGAGATTTGATCCGCTCAAGCGGGAGGCGGTCGGCTGGGTGCGGCATCTCACCTCCGGACAGGCCACCGCGGCTGATGCCGAAGCGCTGCGGAGCTGGTGTGCCCAGAGCGCAGAGCATGCTGCCGCGTTCGCCGCCGCGAGCCGCCTGTGGCGAGACCTTGCACCGGCCGGCCGCAATGTGCGGGCGGCTGCGTTGGCGAGACAGTCGAGCAGCGCGTCGCGGCCGCTCAATCGCCGTGCATTGCTCGGCGGCGGGCTCGCGGCCGCGGCCTCGGCGGCGGGCGTCTATGCACTGGCGCGTCCGTCGCTCGGCCTGTGGCCGTCCTGGTCGGAGTTCGCTGCCGACTACCGGACCGGCACCGGCGAGCAGCGCAGCGTGGCGCTGCCGGGCGATGTTTCAATCCGAATGAACGTACAAACCAGCATCGCGCTGCGGCCCGCCGATCCCGGCGTTGCGCGGATCGAGCTGCTCTCCGGCGAGGCGGCGTTCGCCACAACCGGGCGCAGCTTTGGCGTCCGCGCGGCCGACCGCTGGATTCTTGCGGACAATGCGCAGTTCGATGTGCGCTATGTGGCGACCGGCGGCGAGCGGCCGGTCTGCGTGACTTGCCTCAAGGGCGCGCTGAAGGTCGAGGGCGGCGCAGAGGTGACCGCGATGAAGGAAGGGCAGCAACTGCGCTACGACACGCGAGGGGAGAGCCTTGCCGAAGCCGATATCGAGGTTGCCTCGGCCTGGCAACGCGGCTTCCTGCTGTTTCGCTTTACGCCGCTGGCCGATGTGGTCGAGGAAATCAACCGCTACCGGCCCGGCCGCATCTTCATTGTCAACGCCGAGATCGCGCGGCTACCCGTCAGCGGCCGTTTTCGGATCGATCGCATGGACGAGATCCTGACCCAAATCCAGCAGGCGTTCGATGCGCGTGTGCGGTTACTGCCTGGCGGGATCGTGCTGCTGAGCTGAGTTCGATTCCTCGATCGACCGTTCTGCAGCGACACGAAACTTTCACAAAAAATCCATGCAGTTTTGAGCGTGGCTTCCCGTCACGTTGGTGTGACCTCTGCGATGTTCGCTGGAAGGACGTGTCATGCCGGTTCGAGCCCAAGCCACCCATCATCCCCATACACGCGGTGAATTGGCCGTGACCGCACTGCTGCGGTCGTCGCGGGTGTCCCGTGGCGGGTTGATGGCCGGCACGAGCCTGTTGACATTGTTACTCGCCGCGCATCCTGCGGATGCGAGGCCGTTCGGGAGCGCATGGGCGGTCGCGGCGCCGCAATACGCGGCCGATGCGGCGAGCACTTCGGCCCAGCAGGCGGCAGACGCGGCTGCGAAGAGTTCGGGAGCACTGACCCGGGCGGCCCAGGCTATCCAGGCGATGCAGGCGGCGCAGGCGGCCGCGCGCAATGCCGCACAGGCGGCTGGTACGTCGCGGACGTTGCCGCAGCTGGCGGTGCCCAATGGTCTTGCGCCGGGAGGGCTGCAGGTTGCGCCTGGATCAGGCCTCTGGTCTGGTGCCAACCTTCCGACCCAGGCGAATGCGAACGGACGCACCAGTGTCGGGATTACCCAGACCGCGCCGCAGGCGATCCTCAACTGGCAGAGCTTCAATGTCGGCGCCCAGACCGACGTCGTCTTCAATCAGCAGGGTAACGGCAGTTGGGTCGCGCTCAATCGCGTGACCGGCAATGTCGGGCCGAGCCAGATCCTCGGCAACATCAGGGCCGACGGCCAGGTGCTGCTGATCAACCAGAGCGGCATCATTTTCGGCGGCGCAAGCCAGGTCAATGTCGGCTCACTGGTGGCCTCGACGCTCAATATCACCGATCAACAGTTCAAGGCCGGCCTGCTCAATCGCTCGCCGTTTGACAATGCCGGTAATTTGCAAGCGCCGATCTTCGGCAACAGCAGCGGCCCAACCGGCAACGTCATCGTCGAGGCTGGTGCCGTGATCGTCACGGCGCCGCCCGCATCCGTCACCACGGGAGGCGGGAACGTATTTCTGCTCGGCGCCAATGTGCAGAACGGCGGCAGCATCGTGACGCCGGGTGGACAGGCCGCGCTCGCCGCCGGCACGTCGGCTTATGTCACGACAAGCGGCAGCACGAGCCAGCAGGGTCTGGTTTTGAATGTGCTCAATGGCGGCGCGGTCAGCAACACCGGCCTGATCGCGGCACCGACCGGAAACATCACGCTGGTCGGTATGAATTTGCAGCAATCCGGCGTGCTGGTGGCGACCACCTCGGTCAATCAGGCCGGTTCGATCCTGTTGTCCGCGCAGCAGGGATTGCAGGGGGAGTTCGGCTACGACAGCTCCACGCACTATGCTGTGTCGACGCAGACCGGTGCGGTGCAGCTCGCGCGTGGCAGCGTCACCGCGGTGCTCCCCGAGGAGGATGGTCTCACCGCGAAGGACACGCAGCCCCAGGCGCAGTCGAAGATTACCGTCGAAGGCGGCTTCGTCAATGTGCAGTCGGGGGCTGCGATCATCGCGCCGTCCGGGCGCGTGGCGCTGCAGGCATCGAGCTACGGAGACCAGCTCTACCTGCAAGATAATCCCACTGCCAAGATCAACGCGAACTCCAACCGCGATGGTGCCCGTGTTCTTGTCGACGCAGGGTCCCTGATCGACGTTTCAGGATTGCAGGGCGTGCCGGTCGCGGCGGCGGGCGATGTCGTGCAGGTCAACGTGCGCGCCAACGAGCTGCGTGACTCGCCATTGCAACGCGGCGGCATCCTCTCCAGCAAGAACGTGTGGGTGAACGTCCACGAACTCAACCCGGTGGCTTCGGATCGGGTCTACACCGCGGGCGGCCTGCTGGAGGTGTCGGGATGGCTCGGTCAGGTCGACCGGCCGATCGACCAGCGGCTGACCACGGGAGGCACGGTGATCGCCTATTCCACGGGCGATGCCATTCTGCGATCTGGCGCGTCGATCGATATTTCCGGCGGCTCGCTCGCGCATCAGGCCGGCTATGTGCCGGTTACCTGGCTGGTCGGCTCGGATGGCAGGATCTACAGCGCCAATCAGGCCCCTGCCGATCTGACCTACGTCTCGATCGGGGTCGGCTTCACCGTCGATCATGCCCACTGGGGCGTCACCGAATATTATGCCAATCCATTTTTCTCTGATCAGCGCTATCAGCCGGCCTATCTCGAAGGACGCGCCGCCGGCGCCCTGAGCGTGATTGCGAACGCTGCCGAGGTCGACGCCTCGGTTGTCGCGACGACGGTCAACGGGCCCTATCAGCGGACCGCCAACACGCTTCCTGCCGGCGCCGCGTTCACCCTCGGGGCATCCGATGCGAGCATCATACCCGCCAGCGTGGTCGTCACGCCGTCGACCGCGCCGCCGGCGCTTTCGAGTGCGACGTCGCCGCTTCCGCCGTCCTGGCAGCAGATCGTCTATTTGTCGGCCGATCTGCTCGACCAGGCGAACTATGGCAGCATCACCATCAATGCCGGGGGCGGCGTGACCGATCCGGTCAGCAAAGCCATATCTCCCGCCATCAGGGTCGTGAACGGCGCCAGGCTTCAGGTTGCTTCCGGCGGTTCGATCGCCCTGAATTCGAGCATCGGCTTGATCGGCGGCGGAATTTCGATCGATGGCCAGCTGATGGCGCGTGCCGGTTCGGTCACCGTCAACGCCGCGCACGGGGGAACGACTGTTATCACCGGCGACGTCGAGCTGCATTCCGGCAGCTTGATCGATACGCGCGGCTTGTGGGTCAACGATTTCGTCGGCGGCAGCGCCACCACACCGACGCTCTATAACGGCGGCAACGTCAGCCTGGCAGCCTATGGCAATGTTCGGATCGATGCCGGCGCGGTGATTGATGCGTCGAGCGGCGGCTGGATGCAGAGTACGGGCAAGATCAAGACCAGCAACGGCCTGCCGGTCGGAACCGGTGGCAACATCACGCTAATCGCTGACGGTTTCGGCGCGACGCTGCGCAACTCGACGGTCGCGCAGACCTATCCGGGCCGAGTCTATCTCGACGGCACTCTGCGGTCCTACGGCTTCACCCGTGGCGGCGCGCTCAGCGTCGCGACGCCCACGATCCAGATCGGCGGAGACGCCATCCTCCCGCTCAACATGGTCAGCTCGATCAACGCCGACGGGACCAGCAACCTCACGCCGGTCGATCCCGCCGGCGTGCTGCGGCTGTCGCCGGGCTTCTTTGCCGGCGGCGGCTTCAGCCAGCACGCGCTCTACAGCTACCAGAACCTGACGGTTGTTGCCGGCACCGATCTTGAGCTGCATGGGGTCAATCTGATTCCGAATCCGCAAGCCGTGTCGGCGCCGACCGGCAGCGATGTCGCGAGCGTCGCGACGGTGCGGACGCTGTCCTCGTATCAGCTGCCAGCGCCGGTGAACCTGGTCCTGAGCGCGATCGACGCCTTCAACGGCAATCTCAATGTTCAGCGGGGCGTCGTGATCAACGCCGATCCTCAGGCGGCGATATCCCTGCACGCGCGCAGTCAACTCACGGTCGACGGCACGATCAACGCGCCCGCCGGGACCATCAACCTCGATCTGACCGGCGTGCCCGGACCCTGGGTCCCGATTGGATCAGTGGCTGGTACGCCGCCCTACAATGGGCCGTTCTATGCCGCGACGCAGACGCTCTGGATCGGAGCAGACGCGCGGTTGTTGGCGTCTGGGCTCGTGACCTCGACGCTCGACCCGTTGGGGCGCCCGGTGAACACGGTGCTCGGTGGCGGACAGGTCAACATCAATCAGGACACTCAGCCGTCGCTCTACTACCCCTAT
The DNA here is from genome assembly GCF_040446015.1 of Bradyrhizobium sp. INPA03-11B. Lineage (NCBI taxonomy): Bacteria > Pseudomonadati > Pseudomonadota > Alphaproteobacteria > Hyphomicrobiales > Nitrobacteraceae > Bradyrhizobium > Bradyrhizobium sp. INPA03-11B. The sequence continues at coordinate 25,827 of NZ_JASGSR010000008.1, read as the reverse complement.
GCGGCCGCCCAGCCTTACGGCGAGCAACCGCTCGGCGTCGTCGTGGCACAGGCGGGGGCGATCATTGACGTGTCGGGCGCGTCGGGAACGATCCTCCAGGTCGCAGGTCGATCCGGAGCGACCCAGTCACCCGTTGCGACGCCGGGCGGCAGCGTCGCGATCCGGGCATCGCTCGGCCTGCTGCTCGACGCCACCATGAAGGCGCAGGCGGGTGGGGCCGGGGTTGCGGCCGGCAGTCTGACGATCGATCAGATGGCCGGGACCTATGTCGCCGACAGCTCCGGGGCCTCGCAATTCGTCCAGCCGATCTTTCAGACCATCGTGAGTCAGGCGGCGCCGCTGATGTCGGCGGGTCTGTCGCCGGGGCAAGCGATCCCGGGCAACCTGCTCGGGAAGCTGTTCATCGGCGCCGACCAGATCTCCGGCGGCGGTTTCGCGTCGGCGTCGCTCGGCGCCGTCGATGCGCTGGTGTTCGACGGCAGCGTCAATCTCGTCTTGCCGCGCAGCCTGACCATCAACGCCACCAACATCAGCGCGAAGCCGGGCGCCAGCGTCCGGCTCAGCGCGCCCTATGTCGACATCGGCGGCGGCCAGCGTAACGTCAACGAATATACCAGCGCCAGCTACGTCGCCCTCGGCAGCTACGGCGCGGTGCCCATGGCTGGTACGGCGCATCTCGAGGTCGATGCCAACCTGATCGACATCGAAGGTACGCTGCGCAGCGGTGCGAGATACAGCTATGTCACCAGCTTCACCGATTTCTCCACCCCGGTTCAGCAGGCGGTATCGCTGCCTGGTTTCGCCAACATATCGTTCAACAGCCTGGGTGACATCCGCCTGGTGCCGGCCTCCAGAAATTCACCCGGTTACGCCAGTAACAGGCCCACCCCGCTGGCGACTGCTGGCGACCTGACGTTCACCGGGACGGAGATCTATCCGATCAGCACTGGGCCGATCACCAATGGATACGCGAGCATACCCGCTGGTCAGTTCGTGATTCAGGCGACCGGGCCGAACAGCGTGGTCAGCTTTATCAGCAACGGCAATACGCCCTACATACCCCTGTCGGCGGGCGGATCCGTGCAGATCATCGCGCCGACCATCAATCAGGATGGCGTCCTGTTGGCGCCGCTCGGGCAGATCACCTTCGGAGACCCGAATAATCCCTCCGGCACGAAAGCGATCAACCTGCTGGCGGGCAGCATCACGTCGGTGTCGGCGGGGGGCACGTTGATCCCCTATGGCGCGCCGCTCGGCAATACCGACTGGATCTACGGCTACGACAACAGCGGCACGGCGAACACGATGAGCGCGCCACCGGCCAAGACGATCTCGTTCTATGGCCGGGCGCTGACGGTCCAGGGAGCATCCGGTACGACGGCCTCCGCGCGCATCGACGAGTCCGGCGGCGGCGACATCTACGGTGCGCAGTTCGTCAGCGGTGCCGGCGGCTCGGTCGATACGCTGAGCGGCACCCAGACATTCGCGATCCTGCCGAGCCTCGGTAACCGCTATGCGCCGCGCGACCCGCAAATGCAGCTCAGCGATCCGACACGGAGCGCGTCGGCACCGGTTGCCCTGCAGGTTGGCCAGCAGGTCTATCTGAGTGGAAGTCCCGGGCTGCCGGCCGGCACCTACACCTTGCTGCCGGGGCACTACGCGTTGTTGCCCGGCGCCTTCAAGGTCACCGTCGCGGTGAACCAGACCTCCGCCACCGGGCTGTCGAATTTCGTGCAGCGTGACGGCTCTTACCGCGTACTTGGCTACGGCGAGGTCGCCAACACGGGCTTCCGCGATCCGCTTCCCTCGGTCTACATCGTCACGCCCGGATCAGTCGTCCGCCGGCAGTCGCAATATGCCGAAACCACGGCGACGCAGTTCTATGCGTCCAAGGCGGCCGCGAGCGGCATCGCGGCGCCCTATCTGCCGATCGATGCGGGGCAACTCGTCATCAGTGCGACCAACAGTCTGTCGTTGCCGGCTACCGGCGGGTTCGGTGACTTCACGGCCCCGGCGGGCGGCCGGGGCGGGCAGGCCGATATCGTCGCCTCCAATCTCGAGATCCTCGCGCCGGGGGGCACCGCAGCGCCGGGCATGACCGGGCTGCAGGCCAATGCGCTCGACAGCATCGGCGCGCAGAGCATTCTGATCGGCGGCACGCGCAGCTTGTATGGCAACGTGCTGACCATCACGCCGGCGGCGCAGAGGCTCCAGATCGATAGCGGGGCGGTGCTGACCGCACCCGAAATCATGCTGACGGCGAGCAGTGCGATCACGATCGGCGCCGGCGTGCAGATCGACACGACGTCGTACGGCGCGATCCCGACTCTGTTCCCGAACGATCCGAAGACCGGCAAGACCTTGGGATCGATTGCGCTGGCGCGTGTCAGCGGAGGCGGAGCGGGGGCGTTCGTGCTGGCGTCCAACGCACCGGTGCTGCCGGTCACGTTGCCGACGGGGAGCGGCGGCGCAAGCAAGCTGAGCATCGGCGCGGGCGCGCAAATCTTCGGCGGCAGCGTGCTGGCGTTGAGCACCTCGAACACCATCACCATGGATCCTTCCGCCCGCCTCGCGGCGCCGACCGTCATGGTCAGCGTGCCGGTGATCAATTTCGGCACCGGGGGCGCTTCGGGCTTCAACCTGAGCTCCAGCCTGCTCGCGCGATTGTCCGAAGGCGATCCGCTGCGTCATCTGCCGGCAACCGGCAACCTGATGCTGTCGGCGTCCTCCGCGGCCAACGTCTATGGCTCCGTCGATCTCGGTGATCTGGATCCTGTGACCGGTCAGCCTTTGCTCGCGGCGCTGACGTTGAGCGCGCCAGTGATCAACGGATTTGGTGCCGCCGCCGACAGCGTCAGGCTCCGCGCCAACACGATCACGTTGAACGGCGGCGCAACGGACGCTGCGGCGACGGGAACCGGGCACGGCGCGTTCGAGATCGATGCGACTCAACTGACGCTGGGTGGCGGCGGCAGCCTTGCGTTCGGCGGCTTCAACACCGTGACGCTGGCGGCGTCCCAGCAGGTGATCGGCGGCGTCGCCTTTGCGGGGCCGATCGCTGCGGGCACGATGCAAAAGATCGGCTCGGTGTCCTACGCCCCCGGCGAGGTGATGCCGGGCACCTTCAGCGTCAGCGGAGGTCTGACGATCGCGACGCCGCTGGTGACGGCGCAGGCCGGCGCGCTGACGCAGCTCGTCGCCAATGCCGGCACGGTCACTTTTGCCGCGCTGCCGGGCGGTGCCGGCCAGCCGGTCGCCACCTCCAACGGCGCGACGCTCTCGGTCTCGGCGCAGAGCATCGTCCAGGGCACCACCATCAACCTGCCGTCCGGCGCGATCACCTTCACCGCGCAGAACGGCATCACGCTGCAGGCCGGGTCGGTCACCAACGTCGCCGGGGCGGTGACGCCGTTCTTCGACGTGGTGCGGATCGCGCCGGCCGGCAGCGTGACGCTGCAGACCGTGAACGGCGATATCGCCGTCGCTTCGGGAGCGGTGGTCGATCTGCGCGGCGGCCGGCTCGGCTCGGTGACGTTGCCCATGCTCGACGTCGTGGATTCCGACCAGGGCGGCAACGCCGGGACGCTCACCATCGTCGCACCGAACGGGACTGCCCATCTCGACGGGCAGTTGCTGGCCAGCGCCGATCCACGCTACGCCGGCGGCAAGGCGATCATCACGGTCAATTCGGGCAACGCGAGCGCGCTGCTCGGCAGCATCGCGGGTTTCTCGGGCGAGCAGGCGCTGACGCTGGCGAACGGCGACATCAATGTCGGCAACGTCACCGCCCGTGACGTCGAGCTGACAGCGAGCAGCGGCAACATCACCATCGCAGGCCTGATCGATGCTAGCGGCGGCAGCGATGCCACCATCCGCCTCATCGCCGGCGACAACCTGAAGCTCGGTGCGCATGCGGTGCTCAATGCGGGCACGACCGCGGCGAAGGGCGGCACCGTGTTCCTCGGCCTCGCCGGTACCAGTACCGGCACGATGACGTTTGATGCGGACGGCAGCAGCACGCCGGTGATCAATGTCGCGGGTGCCGACCCGAACATCGCGCTTAATGGCGGACAGGTCTGGCTGCGCGTGCCACGAATGGCGAACGGCGACGGCACCACCGGCGTGCGCATCAGCAACAACGGAGTCCAGGTCGTCGGCGCACACGAGATCGATGTCGAGGCGGTCAAGGTCTATGACGTCACCGGCACGCCTTATGTCGACGCCAGTCTGGCGACGGCCGATACCGATGCGCAGGCCTATATCGCTGCTGCAAGCATCAAGACCGGGATCGGGACGCTGGCCGGCACCGCCGTCACCGCGTTCCACCTGATGCCGGGCATCGAGCTGCGCAGCAGTGGCGATCTCCAGCTGTTGCAAAGTCCGTCCAAAACCAATTCCGGCATCGATCTGCACACCTACCGCTACAATGGTGAAGCGATGGTGTTGACGTTGCGCGCGGCCGGAAACCTGCTGATCAATGGCAGCCTCAGTGACGGCTTTGCCGCGCCGGTGGACTCGCCGGACGGCAAGATCTTCGCCATCGCGGCACCGCTGCCGGCAGGCTCCGGATCAGCAACGCTGCGCCTGGTTGCAGGCGCGGATCTCACCGGCGCCGATCCGCTGGCGATCGTGCCGACCGTGCTGCGTCCCGCCGCGACAGCGGCCAATCCCGAGCCAGGCTCGATCGTGTTCGCGGCACCTTATCTGATCGACGCCAATGTCAATGACAGCGGCATCATCGTGCAGATTCCAAGCGTGGTGCGCACGGGCACCCGCAACCTCGAACTCGCTGCGGCCGGCAACATCGACGTCCAGACCGCGTTCGGCATCTATACCGCGGGTGAGCAGGCCACGCCGAATTTCGCGGTACCCTCGCGCTCCCCGATTCTGTCAGCCTTCACGTACGTGTACGATACCTATCTCGGGTATGGCTATGACGCAAACTTCAATCAAGTGCCGTACGATGCGTCCTATCCGGTACAAGCGTTCCATCCAAGTTATCAGACTGGCGGCGGCAATCTCACGGTCAAGGTGCATGGCAGCCTGATCGGCGCCGACACCCACGACGGTCAGGTGAACGACTACGCGGCCACTGCGCTCGATACCTATTGGTTGTGGACTGAACCGTTAGCCGCCAGCCCGACCTGGTTCCTCAATTTCGGCACTTACTATCAACCTTATCTCGACTACGGATCTGATTCATTCCCGTCGGTGGCCGCGTTCAGGGGACTTGGTGCGTTGGGAGGAGGTAACGTCCGGGTCGCTGTCGACGGCGACCTCAGGAATGTCGACATCAGCGTGCCGACGACTGGCGGATTGACCGCCGGCGGTGCATTGTCGGTGTACGGCGGCGGCAGTCTCTCGCTGACGGTCGGGCGCGGCATCAACTACGCCAATCTGCTGGTCGGGCAGGGGACAGCCGACATCCAGGCCGGCGAGATCGGGATGGCGCCGCTGAGCGCCAGTTCTCTGGCGATTGCACGCGTGGATCTGTTGATCGGGGACGCCCAGTTCAATGTGGTGTCTCGCCGGGGAATCAATGCGATCGTCGGCGATCCCACGCGGATGACGCAGCAGCGCGATCCATCGAGCAGCGGCGGCTATCCCATCCCGGCCGGTCTCGAAGGAAATGGGCCTCCCTCATTCTATTATACCGCGCAGGCGCCCTACGGCTTCTTCACCAGCATGACGGCCAACAGCGCCCTGAGCGAGTTCACGTCGGGCGGCGACATCACTGTGCATGGTGATTTCGCGCCACCAATCTTCGAATTGACGGCGGCTGGCGGCTCCATCCGGGCCGGCAAGATTCAGCAGAGCAGCTTCGGCTTCAATTACTTGGCTGCGTTGGCGGCGCCGACGGCCCGCGTCGATTTACTGGCCCAGCAGGACATCGTCGGTTTCGGCGTCAGCATGACGGCGGCCGATCTGACCGCCCAGGTCAACGGCGCCTCCGCGCCGGCGGGCAGTGATTACGCGAGCACATTCTTCAATCCGTCTCCCTCCGACACGTTCAGCGGCCCTTTGTCGGTGCCATCGAACCTGGTGCAGTTCAACGATCCGCATACCGTCCATGTCTATGCGGTTCAGGGCAGCCTGACAAAGCTCGCGCTGGCGACGTCGGAGCGCACGCAGGTGCGCGCCGGCCTCGATATCATCCAGCCGATCATCAACATCGAGAATGCCGGGCCCGGCGACGCCTCGCTGGTGCAGGCCGGGCGCGACATTGCGAGCTGCCAGCCCTGCAGCCTGGCCTATCCAGACTTCTTCAACATTCGCGTGGAGGGACCCGGCGCGCTGTCCGTCCTTGCAGGTCGCGACATTGTCGCGCAGTTGGGCCAGTTTAAAACGCAGGGCGTTGGCATCACGTCGGTCGGCAACGCGGACAATCCGCTGCTGCCGGCGACAGGTGCCTCGATCGGTGTTGCGGTCGGCATCGGCGCCAACGGCCCCGACAACGCGGCCTTCATCAACCTCTATTTCGATCCGCGCAACACGGATGCGACGACGCAAGGCTATCTCGCGCAGCTCACCAGCTACATGACCATGATCGAGGGCGCCGCGCTTGGTCGCGACCAGGCTCTCGCCGACTTCCGCGCGCTCGCCCCGGCCGCACAATTGCCGTTCATCGAGCAGGTGTATTTCGCCGAGCTCAAGGCGGGCGGCGAGACGGCGGCAAACGGAAAAGGTGCCGGCGGCAAGGGTTACGATCGCGCCTACCGGGCGATCCAGACCCTGTTTCCGGGCAGCGTGATCGGAGGTACCACCACGGCCTATGCCGGCAACCTGTCGCTGTTCCAGCTCGCACGCATCCGCACCGAGCAGGGTGGCAGCATCAACATCCTGGCGCCCGGCGGCGGCGTGTCGCTTGGCATCGAAAACCAGACGCCCGATTTGACCGGGCAGACCGACACCGCGCGCCCCGGTCTGCTGACGCTCGAAGGCGGCGACGTCAACATCTTCACCGATCGCAGCGTAGTGGTGGCGCAGTCGCGCGTCTTCACCGAACTCGGCGGCGATATCCTGATGTTCTCGACCAATGGCGACCTCAACGCCGGCAAGGGCAAGCAGACCTCGATCGTGACATCGCCGCCCCTGGTCGTCTACGATCAGTATGGCCGCGCAGCCAAGACGCCGAACACGCCGCAAACCGGCGCAGGTATCGCAACCCTGATTGGTGTTCCCGGTGTTCCCCCCGGCAACGTCGATCTGTTCGCGCCGCACGGTACGATCGATGCCGGTGAGGCCGGAATTCGCGTGTCGGGCAATCTCACCCTCGAAGCGCTCCAGGTGCTCAACGTCGCCAACATCCAGGTGCAGGGCACGTCGGTCGGTGTGCCGGTGGTGCAGGGGCCACCGGTGGGCGCGTTGACCGCGGCGAACAACACTGCGGGCGCGGCCCAGCAACCAACGACGGCGGCACCGGCCGCCAATACTGGACAGCCCTCGGTCATCATTGTCGAGGTGCTCGGATATGGCGGCGACGACGGGGTGTCGGATCCTGGCGGCAACGAGCGACGCCGCGACGGCAACGAGCGGCAGAGCTATGATCCGAACAGCATGTTTCGCGTGGTCGGCAGTGGCAACCTGACCGCGGAGCAGGCGCGGCAGCTAACGGATGAGGAACGGCAGCGCCTGACGTCGCGATAGTCGCACCGGAGCATGTCATGGCGCGCGAGGCTGCGGGCGCAACGATATCCAGTTGACCGAACTCCCTGATGGATCGTGCAACGGCGGTGTCAATGTGTGCCTGATTTCCAACGTCGCGCGGGACAGCGATGGCTTTGCCACCATCCGCGACAATCGCGGACGCAACGTCGTGTGCGGCCTGTTCGTGAATCTCGGCGACCACCGTGTTCAGCTGCTCGCTGATATGAAGAGAGGAGAGCGCTGTCGACCAATCGTGCCGATACAATCGCCGAGCGCATTCATCGGCTTCGACTTGAGATCATCGATCCAATTGCCGCTTCTCTTGCTGCGCGATCGTACTATCTAAAGCTGTATTAGTTAAAAGTAGAAGCGATAAGCGTTGTGGCGACAACGCGATCGTGCAATAGTTTCGTCGCTTACCCAATATCGTTTTCGTCAGTCAATCTCTATTGGCAGTACCGCGGACTCTCCGGGCAGGAGATTCCGCGAGGAGAAGTGCATTGTAGCAACTTGATTTTTCATCAATGATCGAGGGAGGCTGAGATGGCGTTGGTCCTCAAGAGCAAGGACGGCTTCTGGTACTGGTCCGATGGAAATCCCTTAGACCCTACCTTCCCTGCAGCGCTCTACGGAAGCATCGACGGAGTCTTCCTTCCCACCGATCCGACCTCGCCACCCAAGAGCGAAGTCGTATGCCCCCGGAGCATCACTTTCACAGTGCCGGGCTCACCCGGAGCAGAAGTCACTGTTGTCGAAGATGGCGGCAACCTTGATTTCACAGTGACGATGCAGGGGCCCAAGGCCGATCTGTCGGGCCTGTTCTTCGATCTGACGAACGGAAAGCTGTCCAGCCTCCAGGTCACCGGCGATCCCGACGTCACACAGTTCGTCACCGGGGCCGGGAGCGTGATCAACCTGAAGAACGGCGTCAACATGAACGGCGCCAAGGTGCCGGCGTTTGACGTTGGGATGGAGTTCGGGCTGGCCGGTATCGGCAGCAATCATCTGGATATCCACACAACCAGCTTCGTCTTGAGCGACGCTGCGCACGATCTGTCAATCGATGACCTCCACCCGACCGGGGAAGCCGGCATCGTCGGCGTCAGAACGCTGAGTGTCGGCCAGAAGCTCGAGACGGTCGCGCCTTATGCGCCGACGGCCACGCTCGACACGGTGACAACGCTGGAGGATCAGTCAATCACCATTCCGGTCAGCGCGCTCGCGACCGACAAGAACAGCGGTGCGATTCTGAGTATTGGCGAGATCGGTTCTGGCCCCGAGGGGCCGCAATACGGCACGGTGACCATCGCGCCCGACCGAAAGAGCCTGATCTATACGCCGACGACGCTTGACTATTATGTTGACGGCATTCTGACCGGCAACCGGGACGCGTTCCAGGTCTGCGTGACGGACAGTTTTGGCGGCGAGGTCACAAGCTTCGTCACCGTGAATGCCGTGCCCGTTGCAGATCCGCCGAAGGTTGTCGATCAAATTGCCGCGCCACATGCCGGCGACGCTGCGACGCTGGTGCGGTTCGACATCACCGTCACGTCGGATGATTTCGCGACGATCAATCAGATGTCGGATTACATCAAGCGCTTCAGCCTTTCGCTGACCGGCACCAACACCAGCGGCATAACGGTCACTGACAGCGACGGCTTGTTGTCTGGTAACCAGATTACGCCTCCTGCGAACCAGGGGCAGTTCACGGACGAACTGCTCGTCTCGTTGCCGGCCGGATCGACGTTCAGCGACACCCTGTCGATGACGGGGACCAATGCGGAAGTCGAAAACACCGGCTCCCCGGCCACCGCGTCCACGACCATCACCCAGACGATTACCGCCGATACCGAAACCACGCTTGAGGATACCGCGATCACTATTCCGATCGGAAACCTGGTCAGCGGCGCGAACATGAGCATTACGGGGGTTGCTCCGGGGCCGCTCGGACCGAAATACGGCACGGTCACCATCGCAGCGGACGGACAGAGCCTCATCTACACTCCGACGACGCTCGACGATTTCGTCAACGGGACGCCGACCGGTGATCAGGATGTTTTCCAGGTCTATTCGTCCAACGGCGCGGGCAACAACGCGGTAACCCTGGTTACCGTGAAGGAGACGCCGGTGGCGGACACGCCCAGCGTGAACGTGACGGTGCTTCCGATGCAGCCGGGTGACCCGATCAACGAAGTCCGTCTGGAAATCACCTCCCAATCAGGCGACTTTGGGACGGTGAACCAGGGCTCGGATTTTATTCAGAGCATCGCGCTGAACCTGACCGGAACGACGGGCGCCACTTCGATCATAGACAAGCTCGGATTGCTGTCGGGCAATACCATCAACCTCAACCCTTCCAACCAGGGCAGTTTTCAGGACGAAGTCGACATTCTGATGCCGACGAACACGTCCATCGTCGACTCGTTGGGGATCACTGCGACGGCGGCCGAGACGGAAAACCCGACTGTGTCCGCCTCGAACACCACGAGCCAGTCGATCGTGATCGACAACGCTCAATCCTCGACCGATCTGACGTTCCAGACCTCCGGGCAGAGCATCTGGGATACCGGGGCAGCCTTCAGCAAGGATTTCAACACCGGATTCCTCGGTCTCGACAAGAGCTATAGCACGTCGAAGAAGGCCGTGATCGGTACGCTTGGTGTCTCCACCACGATCGCCAGCGCCGGCGCCAACCTGCACGTCAGGGCAGGCGTTCAGGCCGACTTGAAGATCACGGCAGGTGATATCAGCGCAACGTTGCCGTTCAACGTCGGGCTGGACTCTACCTACAACAAGACCACCGACACGATGCAGATCATGGCGACCGACGTGCAACTCGGAGGTGGGCACTTCACGGCGCACGGACCAAGCGGCTCATTCACCTTTGGGCTGGATCTTGGCCTTTCGGCCGGCGCGCACGCCACCGTTTTCGGCACCGGCCCAAGTACGCATGTGAGCGTCGGGTCGTTCACCAAGCCGGTGTTGGGCTTCAGTCTGAAGAGCAGCCAGCTGAGCACGACGATCAACCTGCCCGGCGGTGCGCAACTGACCCTGGCATTCCCCAATGTGAACACCAACGGCAGCAACGCCGGCCCCGGCACGATTTCCGGTACGGGGACCAGCAACGATATCGTGAACCTGTCGGGCGACCTCGTCGCGATCGCCAGCAATATCATCTTCGGCACCGACGTGACCGACATCAACATCGGTCCGTTGTCGATCGATGTCCTCGACCTGATTCTCGGTATCGGACTAAACGTGGTGCAGAAGTTCGATCTGAACTCCTCCGGACTGGTGCCTGCACTGGTCCTGGAAGATGGGACCGTCGAGCCGCTGTCGTTCGGTACTCCGCTGACGATTCCGAACGCGTCAACTCACGACGCAAACCACGACGGGAAGATCGAATTCGGCCTTGGTCTGGTGCCGACGGCAACGTTGACGAACAACACCTCGCTTGGCGCCACGATGAATGCCTCGATCACCGCGCTCGCGCTTTCCGTCAGCCATATCGGCTCGTTCACGGCGTTCAAGGCCGGCACGACTGTTCAGCTCGGCACGTTCCCGCCGATCTACAACAAGACGTTCGCCTTGAACGGGTTCGGGCAACAGACCGTGACCCAGACCGTATAGCCATCGCTGCGATTTACGGCTTAGCGCTGTGGAAACCGTCAACGATGGAAAATCGGAGCCTGTATCAGTCCCGCCCAGGACTGATACAGGTCTCGTGGCGCTCTGTCAGATCGCGCGACATCTGGGGATGCCGGCAAATCCGGTGACCCTGGGGCGCCATCACCTGGTGGCGGGCGCGATCGCGAGCAAGGAAGATCTGATCCGTATCGCGCGGCGTCTCGGATTGCGCGCGCGGCTGGTGAAGACCAACTGGGACCGGCTTGAGAAGACGCCGCTGCCTGCAATTCTTGTCAACGAGAACGACCAGTTCAGCATCGTCAGCCGTGTCGTTGATGGTCGCGCCGCCGTGCACGCCGCAGGAACTGCGCTCCCGAATCTGCTGGAACGCGCGGATCTCGATGCGGTCTGGACAGGCGAGCTGATCCTGCTGAGCAGACGGCTCTCGCCGGCGATGCTGGCCAATCGTTTTGATATCCGGTGGTTTCTGTCGGCGGTGCATCGGTATCGCTATGCGCTCACGGAGGTGCTGATCGCGTCATTTTTCCTGCAATTGCTCGGCCTGGTCTCGCCACTGTTCTTCCAGGTGGTGGTGGACAAGGTGCTGGTGCATCGCGGGCTGTCCACGCTCGATGTATTGATGATCGGCCTGGCATTTGTGTCGGTGTTCGAAGTGACGCTGGGTGCGCTGCGTACCTATGTCTTCAGTCACACCACGAACCGCATCGATGTCGAACTGGGCGCGCGTCTGTTCGACCATCTTCTCGGTTTGCCGCTTTCCTACTTCGCCAATCGCCGTGTCGGCGACTCTGTTGCGCGCGTGCGTGAACTGGAGAACATCCGCAATTTCATCACGGGTTCCGCGCTGACGCTGTCGATCGACCTGTTCTTCACCTTCATCTTCCTCGCGGTCATGTACCTCTACAGTCCGCTACTGACGTGGATCGTCATTGCCTCGCTGCCGGCATATCTGATCATCAGCGTGATCTTGACGCCGGTGCTGCGTCGCCGCCTCGATGAGAAATTCGCCCGCGGTGCCGACAATCAGGCTTTTCTGGTCGAGTCCGTCAGCGGCGCTGAAACCATCAAGGCAATGGCAGTCGAGCCGCAGATGTTGCGGCGATGGGAAGATCAGTTGTCGGGTTACGTTCGCGCCAGCTTCCGCGCGCAAACCTTGGGAAACATTGGTGGTCAGGTTGTCCAGTTCATCAACAAGTTCACGATCGTCGCCACGCTCTATCTGGGCGCAAAGGCGGTAATGGCGGGTGAACTTACCGTGGGCGAGCTGGTCGCCTTCAACATGCTGGCCGGGCGAGTCGCCCAGCCGGTGTTGCGCATTGCGCAGCTCTGGCAGGATTTCCAGCAGACCCGACTCTCGATCGCTCGTTTGGGCGATATTCTGAATGCGCAGCGCGAGCCTGCCCAGACAGGTGCGGCCTCGCTGCCGGCGATCAGGGGCGAGGTCCGGTTCGAACATGTTACGTTCCGCTATGTGCCCAACGGGCCCGCAGTGCTCTCCGATGTATCGCTACATGTGACACCGGGGCAGGTCATCGGTATCGTTGGGCCATCGGGATCGGGCAAATCCACACTCGCCAAGCTGGTGCAGCGCCTCTACACGCCGGAGTCCGGTCGCGTGCTGATCGACGGGATCGACCTCAGCATGGTCGATACGGCCTGGCTACGTCACCAAATCGGCATCGTGTTGCAGGACAACGTTCTGTTCAACCGCTCGGTGCGTGAGAATATCGCGCTGGCCGACCCCGGCGCGCCGATCGAGCAGATCATTCGCGCCGCGACCTTGTCGGGGGCGCATGACTTCATCGTCGAGCTACCGCAAGGCTACGACACGACGATCGGCGAACGCGGCGCGTCCTTGTCGGGCGGTCAGCGCCAGCGCATTGCGATCGCCCGGGCGCTGATGGCGAATCCGCGGATCCTGATCTTTGATGAAGCGACCAGCGCGCTGGACTACGAAAGCGAACGTGTCATCCAGGAGAACATGCGCCGCATCGCGGCAGGACGGACCGTGCTTGTCATTGCACATCGGCTCTCGACCGTCCGCGGCGCCGACAGTCTGATCACGCTCGACCACGGACGAAAGGTGGAAGAAGGCACGCACGAAGAGCTGCTCCGGCGGTCGGGACGTTACGCTCATCTCTATCGGTTACAGTCGGGGATCTCCAATGCGGTCTAACGGCGTCTCCGCTGCGGATCACAAGGCCGGCGAGGTGGTGCGTTTTCAGCGCCGGTCGGCGCAGCGCCGCGCCTCGGAGCGGGAGTTCCTGCCGAGCGCACTCGAGGTGATCGAAACCCCGGCGTCGCCCGCCGGTCACCTCATGATTGGAACGATCGTCTTGCTCGTGACGGTGGCGGTGATCTGGGCCTGTCTTGGCAAAGTGGACATCATCGCAGTGGCGAACGGGCGATTGATCCCGGCCGGGGAAGTGAAGCTGATCCAGCCGCTCGAAATCGGCGTGGTGAAGCGGATCGCGATCAGCGAAGGCGATGCTGTCCGGCGCGGCGATGTCCTGGTCGAACTCGATCCGACAGCGACCGCCGCGGACGTCGATCGGATTGCGCGCGATCTGATGCAGGCGAGGCTGGATGCGGTCCGGCTGTCCGCACAACTCGCCGGAGACGCTGGCGCCTTCGTTGCGCCAACGGACGCGGAGCCGGCGTTGGTCGACGCGCAGAAGCGGCAATTGTTGACCGAGCTGGCACAGCACCACGCCAAGCTCGACGGGATTGATCAGCAAGTCCTGGCCAAGGTCGCGGAGCGGGACGAATCGAAGGCAACCATCGCCAAGATCGACGCGACGTTGCCCCTGCTCGAAGAGAAGGTGCGGATGTACAGGGAGCTCCTGGAAAAGAGCCTGACGTCAAAGGTCAACCTGCTGGAGTCCGAGCGCCAGCAGGTTGAGGCGAAACATACTCGGATTGCGACCGAGCACCACGTCGAAGCGACGGTTGCGCAGATCGCCGCATTGATCCAACAGCGGAAGCAAACGGAAGAGGAATTGCGGGACCAGGACATCAAGGAGCTCGCGAAGGCGAACCAGACTGCGGCCCAACTGGCGCAGGACAGCATCAAGGCCCGACAACGCAGCGGCTTGCAGACCCTCAGATCACCGGTTGACGGAACGGTAGAACAGCTGTCGGTCCATACGATCGGCGGCGTCGTGACGCCGGCCCAGACGCTGATGGTCGTGGTTCCCCATGGCTCGAAGCTGGAGGTCGAAGCGACCCTTCCGAACCGCGAGGTGGGGTTCGTTGAGGTGGGGCAGCAAGCCGAGATCAAGGTCGAGACCTTCAACTACACGCGTTACGGTCTCCTCCACGGCAATGTTCGCCTCGTCGGCCGAGACGCTCTACGTTACACGCGCCCTTCCTCGGAGACATCCGACAAGGATCCGTTTGCAGCGAAACAGCAAGTTGCCGGGAGTCCTTCCGAGCGCGAGTCCTCCTACATGGTTCGCATCGCGTTGAAGGAGACCACGATCGGTACCGAACAGGGAGAAATGCAGCTGGGGCCAGGCATGGGGGTGACGGCGGAGATCAGGACCGGGCAACGGCGCGTGATTGAGTATGTGCTGTCGCCGATCATGCGTTACAGACACGAAAGCTTGCGCGAGCGATGAGTGCGGCCACACCAGCGACTGCCTTGACGGGCGCGGCACTTGGTCCTGCCGAAGAATTCCGCGCGAGACTAGCCAGGTTGTTCGACGAGAACGAGGGTTTCCGCAACCAGATGACGGAGATCATGGACGTTCTCTCGGCCGCGATCGCTGCTCACAAACTGGGAGACCTGGCCGAGGCCGAGGTCGGCTATCGCAGCGTCCTGGCGAGACTGCCAGACCACCCCCAGGCGTTGCACATGCTGGGGGCCATCGAATTGCAGCGCGGCAACGTTCGAGGCGCGATCGATCTGATCCGGCGGTCGATCAAGGTTCATCCCGGACATCCCGAGGCGTGGGTCAATCTCGGGAGCGCGCTGCGGACGATCCATGAGCACGACGAGGCGATCGCCGCGTATCAGCGCGCAATCAACAT
This sequence comes from Bradyrhizobium sp. INPA03-11B, assembly GCF_040446015.1. Classification (NCBI taxonomy): domain Bacteria; kingdom Pseudomonadati; phylum Pseudomonadota; class Alphaproteobacteria; order Hyphomicrobiales; family Nitrobacteraceae; genus Bradyrhizobium; species Bradyrhizobium sp. INPA03-11B. The sequence goes on along the minus strand of NZ_JASGSR010000008.1, from coordinate 10,500 downwards.
CAAGCAGGACATGGTCCTCGCCTATACCGAACTTGCGAGATTGTTGTCGGATCTCGGTCGCTATGAGGCGGCAGTGTCCTACTGTGAAGCGGCGGTCGCAATCGCGCCTGCTTCCATGCCGGCGCAGATTCAACTCGCCATCACGCTAAGATCCGCGGGGCGATTGCAGGACGCGACGCGTCATTGGTCGAAAATCATTGCCCTGTCTCCCAACCGGGCGGAATCGTACTACGTTCTGGGAACCCAGTTTCGAGATATGGGACAGTTGCCGGAGGCGTTGCGCTGCCACAACAAGGCGTTGGCCTTGAAGCCCGACGTTCCGGAGTTTCTGTGCGCTAAAGGTGCCACGCTGATCTATCTGAACCAGGCCGACGAGGCTTTGGTGTGTTTCCAGCGGGCAGAGACCATCTCGCCCGGCCTGCCTGACGCCCTGGCCGGAATCGGTTGGGCACTACGATCGCTAGGTCGGTTCGAAGAGGCTGACGGTTATTCCGACAAGGTTCGCGCCCTCAATCCGGGCGATCTGCGATCGTACAAGCACGTCTCCAGCGAGGGGGCTGCGCTCGAGATCCAAGACGAGCAACGTCTTGCCGATGCGCTGGAGCAGCCAGACACAAGCATAGACGGGCGGATCACCGCAGGGTTTGGCCTTGGACGTCTGCTGGACAAGACCGGACGATACGATGAGGCGTTCGCGCGGTATTCCGCCGCAAACAGCCTGGTCCGCGACATTTGGCCCAAGGTGGCCGATCTGTTCGACAAGGAGAGCTTTACCGCCCGGATCGAACAATTGATCGAGCGCTATCGCGACCGATCCCGCGTCGAACCGACGGACTTCAGCAACATGTCGGAATTGCCGGTGTTCGTCGTCGGCATGCCGAGGTCCGGCACGACGCTGGTGGAGCAGATCTGCGCCAGCCACTCGCGTGTGTTCGGTGCGGGTGAACTCGGTGATGTCATTCGGATGGACAGCGTCTTGAGCCGCCCCGACATTGCCGGCGCAACGCAGGCGTTTCACGACACAGCGCGGAGACTCGCGAAGGAGCACATCGTCAAGCTGCACGGTGATGCGAAAGGTGCCCATCGCGTCGTCGATAAGATGCCGGACAACATTCTTCACGTTGGGCTTCTTGCGCAGCTGTTTCCCCGGGCACGATTTGTCCTGTGTAGCCGCGATGATCGCGATATCGCGTTGTCCTGCTATTTTCAGATGTTCGCACCTGGAGCCCAGCATTTTTCCTACGATCTGGCGGACTGTGGCCACAGGGCGCGGCTGATCAGACGACTGGCCCAGCACTGGATTGGCCTGTTGCCCGATCGGATCATCGAGATGAACTACGAGACTCTTACCGACGATCTCGAAGGCCAGAGCCGGCGCCTGATCAAGTTTCTTGGCTTGGACTGGGAGCCGGCTTGCATGAACTTTCACCTCACCGAACGGCCGGTGTCGACCTTGAGCTACTGGCAGGTTCGGCAGCCGCTCTATCAAAGCTCAGTCGGGCGGTGGCGGAATTACGAGAAGCACCTAGATCCCTTGTTCGCAGCGTTGACCCGGCATGAATGACGAATTCGCCATGTGGATTGAGGAGGCGCCAGCGACCGCTCCGTCGTCCAGCGATATTCAGGCCCTGCTGCGGGACGCGATTGGGGCGTACACCGACGGCCGAGGCGATGATGCCGAGCGGCGAGCTCGCGAGATCCTGGTCCAGCAGCCTGATCACCTTGCCGGTCTGCAGATCCTGACCGCCGTGGCGGGGCAAACCGGCCGACTGCCACTCGCGCTCCGCATCGCGCGGCACGCCGTATCATTGCATCCAAACCATGTTTCGCCTCACGTTCAATTGGCTAATCTGCTGCGCGAGGACGGCGATCTTGCCGGGGCAGCCAACGAGCTCGATCTCGCGCTGCAACTTCAGCCGGACAACGCCGGGGCGCACAATGACCGTGGACTTGTGCTTCTGGCGGAGAGCCAATTCGAGCGAGCCATCGATTGCTTCGCCGAGGCCTTGCGGATCGATCCATCGTGCGGGCTGACGCACTACAACATGGCGCTTGCATTGGAGGCACTGGGTTCGCTTCCCGCAGCCATGGAACGGTATCAAGAAGCCGCGGGGTTGCGGCCAAATCTGGTGGAAGCGCACTACAAGCTCGGTCTGCTCCTCGAAGAGGAAGGCTACCGCAAACGGGCCATCGAATGCCTTGGTGCCGCTGCTGCGCTCAGACCCGGCACGGCCTTTGCGCTGTTGTGCGAGGCTAGGATACTCGGCTTCGAGGGCGATGATTTGGCTTCGGAGGAACTTGTCAGGCGGGCGATTTTGCTCGAACCGCGCAAGAGCGATGCACATGCAATGCTGGGCACGATCCTGATGCAGCAGGGGCGCTTCGATGAAGCCGCCGCGTCATTCGACCTGGCGAACGCGCTGAACACCCACGACGTCTTGGGCCCTGTCGGCCTGGTTGAGGTGAAGCGCCTCTCGGATGCCGATCGGCCCTTGATCGGCCAGTTGGAGCGAAAGTTGGGAAATCCGGCGATCACCGGACACGAGGCGTCACTGGTCCATTTTGCGTTGGGTAAGGCCTATGACGATATCGGCGAATACGGTCACGCCATCGGACATTTCGACCAGGCGAATTCACTGAAAAAGCGCGTCAAGAATAAGTACTACAATCCGGCGGCGCACGCTGAGCTTGTTGATCGACTGATCCGGCGTTTCACGCCACAATTCTTTGCCTGCAACAAGGACGCCGCGCATGCGTGGGACGCGCCGGTGCTGATCGTCGGAATGCCGCGCTCCGGCACGACGTTGGTCGAGCAGGTGCTCTCAAGCCATCCCGATGTCGCGGCGGGGGGCGAGCTGGCTTTCTGGCCTGATCATGCCCCGGAATTCGGAGTGGACCGTGAGGGGAGGATCGATCCGGCCTGGATCCGGGAGACGCAAGCAGCCTATCAGAGCAGGCTGAAGCAGATCTCTCCTACCGCGCGCAGGATCACCGACAAGCTGCCGCAGAACTTCCACAACATCGGACTGCTGTATGCAACATTCCCCGGGACGCGCGTCATCCATTGTCGCCGCGATCCGATCGATACCTGCCTTTCGGTCTACTTCAACAACTTTGCGAATGGCATGGATTTTTCGTTCGATCGGCAATGGATCGTCGACTATTACCGGCAATACGCGCGGCTGACCGAACACTGGCGTAACGTGCTGCCGCCGACATTCCTGCTTGAAATCAGCTATGAAGATGTGGTCGCGGCTCCCGAGGCCTTCATACGACGGATCATCGAATTTTGCGGTTTGCCATGGAACGACGCCTGTCTGCGGCCGGAGCAAAACCAACGAGTGATCAAAACCGCAAGCGTGTGGCAGGCGCGGCAGCCGATCTATCGGACCTCCGTCTCGCGCTGGCAACGTTATGAACCCTGGCTCGGGGTATTCAACAGCCTGCCGCGACAGGCGAACCTTAATGTAGAGGCCTCGTGAAGCGGGTCGCCGATCCGCATCCGGCAGCAGTTCGGTGTCTTCCAAGAGGAACAAGATGCGCAAGATATTGATCATGGGGCTACCTGGCGCGGGCAAGACCACACTGGCAAAAGCCCTTGCGCCGCTCATCAATGCCGTCGTGTTCAACGCGGACGCAGTGCGGGAGAACCTGTCACGCGATCTTGGCTTCAGTCACGAAGACCGTGTCGAGCACGCCAGGCGGATGGGATGGATGTGCGATCGCGTCGTCGAAGCCGGCGGTACCGTGATTGCCGATTTCGTCTGCCCGACCGATGAGACGCGAGCGGCCTTTGGCAAGGCATTTATCATCTGGGTCGATCGCATCGATGCAGGGCGCTTCGAAGATACCAACCGCATGTTCGTTCTTCCCGGTAATTTCGATCTCCGCGTGAATGGAAATGGAACGCCGCAATTCTGGGCAGAAAAGGTGCTTGCCAGATTGCGTCCGCCATTCGATCCGCGGAAGCCGACCGCACTCTTCGTCGGGCGCTACCAACCGTTTCACGCAGGCCACCGCCGGCTGATAGAGGAAGGCATCCGGCGGGTCGGGCAGGTGTGCGTGGCTGTACGCGACACACACGGAACCGACGAGAAAAATCCGTTCTCGTTTTCTGAGATCAGGCAACGCATCGAAACAGGCCTCGCGGATCACGTCGGCCGCTTCGTCGTCGTCGCTCTACCGAACATCACCAACGTGTTCTACGGGCGCGACGTCGGCTATGTGGTGGAGAAGCTGGTGTTGGATGAGGGCACGGAAGCGATCTCGGCGAGTGAAGTGCGGCGCTTGATGAACTGCTCTCTATAGCAAGAATCAAAGCTCGGAACATGCGCAAGGGGCCGCGCGGCTCGGTGCGCTCTGGGTCTTGAATCGTTCGTCGTAGTGATCTGAAGCCGATCAAGTGAGCTTGCAAGGGGCCTGACAGAAAAATAGGCGCCGACGACGGGTCCTACGCCGGAACACGGATGTGTCGCGATCCGCGAAATGGAAACGATGAGGCTCGGCCTCGAACGCGGCGTTGCTAGAGAATGTAGCCTTCGAAGAGCGATGGGCGTTCGGAAGACTTTGTGCGTATCTCCACGATCCGCTCAGTATTTCAACTTCCCGAAAGCCAGCACGGTGCGTCCGTCGGCCGGCATGGTGTATCCGGAGCCGCTCGCGTACGGCACGAAGTAACGATGATCGGCGAGATTCTTGCCGGTCACGCCCAGGCTCCAGTGATCCGTCTCGTAGGCGATCTTGCCGTCGAACGTGATGTATCCCGGCGTGAAATAGATATTGTCGAGCGCCGTCGCCTGCGCGGAGGCTGCGTAAAGGCCGGCCCCGACCGCGATATTCTGAAGCCATCCATCCTGAAATTTGTAGTTGACCCAAAGCCGGCCGGAGTCGCGCGGCACACGCTCGAGAACGGTGCCGGGCGCGAAGAGTTGATCTTGAATGACAAAGGCGTTCACATGCGCGTAGCTCGCAAGGATCGAAAGACCCGCCAGTGGCTGCCAGGTCAGGTCTGCATCGAACCCTTCTGCGCGCTGCTCGCCGACCTGCGTGGCGAGGAAGAGGCTCCCCGGGAGCAGGTTCATGACATTGCGCCGCGTGTTGGTGAACCAGGCGAAGGTGGCGGAAAAGCCGGTCGGCAGCGCGAGTTTCAATCCGGCCTCGGTCTGTTCGGCCTCCTCCGGCTTCGGTGCGCCGGTGGCATTGAAGAATGGCACGCCGCGGTAGCCTTGCGAGTAGTCCGCGAAGGCCGATACGCCCTTCACCAGATCGACCACCGCACCGAATCGCGGCAACGGCTTCCAGGCATCGGTGATGAAATCGCTGCCCGCCACCGTGTCGGTGCCGTGGATATAGACATTGGCAAGACGCACGCCCGCAAGCAGGTGCAGCCGCTCATAGATGTCCGACTGCCATTGCGTCGTCAGCCCGCTGTTGACGTAGAGGTTGTTGGAGTTGAACGCGCTCGTGGGCGCTGGCGTGTATGCGGGAAACACCGGATTGGCGAAGTCGACGAGGCCGGCGAAGCCGATATCGTCGCGGATCTTGTCGGCGACGTGATCGCTGTCCGCCCCGAACAGAACCGTGTTGGTGGTCGGTCCGATCGCGAATTTGGCAACCAGGTTGGCGTTCGAGGCGATCTCGCGCGTATCCACCGGCAGGTGGAAGCTGAGAAGCGGGAACGTCGAGCCGAACAGCGGGGTGTCGGTACCGAGGACATGTCCAAACTGCTCGAGCCGCATCTCGCTGACGCGGGTCGCGGCATTCGCCGACCAGACCGCATTGAATTCGTGATCGAGACGCACCGTCAAGCCGTTGTAGGTTGTCCAACTGCGGCCGAGATCGGGCCGGTCGGGAAACAGCGTCGGCGATATAGTGAACAGCGACCGATCGAGGGTGCCGGCGCCGGGCAGTCCGGTGTAGCTCTGGAACGAACGCGACGAGAAGCTGCCCTGGATGGTGATGCGTGTACCGTCATTGTCGTTGAGGAGAAGCGTCGGATTGAGCGCGTAGCGGCGGTGCTCGATTACATCGATGACGTCGCCGGATTTCTCGAAATCGCCGGTCATGCGGAATAGCGCTGTGCCACCGCTCGCGATCGGCTGATTCACGTCGAACCAGGCGTTCCACAGCCGGTAACCGCCGGCCGTGGAGCCGATCTCGGTGAAGCGGTTCTCGACCGGCAGCTTAGAGACGGTGTTGATGATGCCACCGACGGGGCCGATGCCGCCCTGGTAAAGGATCCCGGCCGGCCCCTTCAGCACTTCGATCCGCTCGGTGTTGGCGAGTGAGGTGTTGTCGCCGCCGTCATAGTAGTTCGGCAGGCCATCGACATAGCGGTCGGCCGGAAAGCCGCGCACCTTGTAGGCATAACCGATGAAGATGTTGTCCGACATCGGCGTCACGGCCGAGATGTTGCGCAGCGCATCCATCTGCCCCAGCGGCTGCTGGTCATCGAGCACGGCGCGCGGCATGACCGCGACCGCCTGCGGAATGCGCTCGATCGGTGTGCTGGTCCCGGTCGCCGAGGCCGACGTCAGCGCGCGGTAGCCGCTCACTGGCCCGGCAGTGGTCTGCGTCACGGGGGGCCCGCCGTTCAGCGCGACGCCATCGGATAGCGCGGGCGCGTTAGTACGTTTCGTCGTGGGCGCGGCTGGTGCAACCACAAACGCTGGCTTGGCGGGCTTAGCTTTGGGCCTGGCGATGCGCTCGCGCTTGGCGCTAACAGTCACCGGCGGCAGCAGCGCGGGCGGTTCGACGCCACCGGATGAATGTGCTGTGCGATCGGCGGGCACATCCTGCGCTTGGATCGGACCGATCTGTCCGGCCGCAATGATGGCTGCGAGCGCCGTGAATTGCGCCAAGGAAGCAGAAAAGCGCATGTCACGCCGACCCCGGACGACGTAAGAGTCGCCCGAACTCAAGCCCTTACCCATCAGGCTGTCCCAGCCGTCTTCCGAACCAGCCCAAGATCGGCTGCTTGTCCGCAACGTATCAGGGCGAACAGCGAAATTCAAAGTCGCCGATGTCCCGTAATTTTACGGTGGAGCGCCTGGCCCGACCGCAATCCCCAACGCTGTAATCCTTGTGTTGCAAGTGATCGCCGAAGCAGGGCGTCACGGCACTCAAGAAGGCGACGACCGTGGCCGAGCCGTACCGTCCCGCGAGCTGAATTCCATCTGAGAGCAGGCAAAGGGCGCGATGGCGATACGGCATCGTACGCCCAGGTTGAGTGCCGCGGCTCGCGCTGCGGACCGCGTGTGCGTTGAAGGGTTTGGCGAGCGGACCCCCGCTACCAGGGGTCCGGATCCTGTGTGCCAAACCGCAATTTTCCTGGAATGCGTGACGCCGCCTGCGGGTTGCGCAGCTCCTACTTCAGCATCGCCGCTACGTTGTCCTTTGTCACAACGTCGAGACCGGTGTGGATGATCTCCGGTACCTTCTGGCCCTTCTTGATGGCAAGCAGCGTATCCATCGCCTTCTCGCCCATCTCGAACGGACGCTGGCCGATCAGCGCATTGACGTAGCCCTCGTTCAGGAGCTCCAGCTGCATCTTGAGGGTGTCGGCCACGACGAGCGAGAACTTGCCGGCGTCGATGTCCTTCTTGCTCTTGCTGGCGAACGCCTTGAAGCCTTCCGGCGCGAACATCGGCCAGCCGCCGACCGGGATGATCGCCGCGAGGTCGGGCGTCGCGGTGCGCAGATCGGTCATCTGCTGGACGCCGAGCGCGGGGTCGTCGTTGCAGAAGGTCGGCGATCCCCCGACTTCGGTCCACTTCGAGCCCTTGAGCGCTTGGCGGACGCCGTCGACGCGCTCAGCGAGGTTCTCCGCACCCGGCCCGCCGGAGATCATCGCGTATTTGCCGCCATCGGGCCGGAGCTTCAGCAATTGCTTGCCGAGCGCTGTGCCGAACTCCTTGTTGTCGGTGCCGATATAGGCAATCCGCTTCGAGCTAGGTGCATCGGCGTCGAACGTGATGACGGCAATGCCGGCGGCCGTTGCCGCCTCGATCGACTTGGTCATCGCCGCAACGTCGGCGACCGAGATGGCGAGACCGTCCACTTTCTGGGTGATGAAATCCTGGATGATCTGCGCTTGCGTCGCCGGCTCGTGCTCGACAGGACCCTTGTAGATGCATTCGATGTTGCCGAGCTCCTTGGCTCGCTTCTGGCACCCGTCGCGCGCGAAGTCGAAGAACGGATTGTTCATCGCCTTGGGCACGATCACGAATTTGTAGCTCTGGGCGAAGCCGGGCGTCGCCGTCATGGCGAGCACCGCGGCGGCAAGAAGTGCCTTCCTCATTGTTTCCCTCCGCATTCTTATTGTGCCTATCCCTTCAGGTGTCGGCTCCAGGAGGCGGATAGGCGGACATCACGATCCTCCAGGATGAATTTGTCAGGCCATGCGCGAGCGAAGGCGGTCGACCAGCACCGCTGCGATGATGATCACGCCCACCAGGGTCTGCTGCCAATAGGAGTTGACCTGCGCGAGCACCAGGCCGTTGCGGATCACCTCCAGCAGCACGCAGCCGACGATGGCCCCGAGCGGGCCGCCGGCGCCGCCGGCAAGATTGGCGCCGCCGATCACGGCGGCCGCGATGACGTTGAGCTCGTAGGACGTAGCCATGTTGGCCGGCGCGGATCCGAGCCAGCCGCAGATGATGATGCCCTGCAGACCGGCCGCGAGCGCACAGATCACGTAGACCTCGATCTTGACGCGGACGACCGGGATTCCAGTCAGGGCCGCCGCCTTCTCGTTGCCGCCGAGCGCAAAGACGTGGCGGCCGAAACCGGTGTGGTGCAGCACCACCGCCATCGCCGCCGCGAGCACCACCAGATAGATAAATGGCGCGGGCAGGCCGAACACGACACCCGATGTCAGCGTGTAGAAATAGCTGGCTTCGGGGCCGCTGGGAAAGCTGCCGCGGCCGTTGGAAACGACGTAGCCGAGGCCGCGCACGATCGAGAGCATGCCGAGCGTGGTGACGAAGGGCGACAGCCCGAGCACCGCGATGCAGAAGCCGTTGACGAGGCCGACCACCAGCGCGACGCCGAGCCCTGCCAGCACCGAGACGAGCAGGATCAACCCGGGCATGTTGGCGATAACAGTCTTGCCGTCGTCGGCCAGATGCACGAACCACTCCGCGCCGGGCATGCCCGGCGTCGAGATGGACGTCATGACCATCGAAGTGATCATGGCGGAGAAGCACATCACCGAGCCGACCGAGAGATCGATGCCACCTGTGATGATGACGAAGGTCACACCGAGCGTAGCGATGGCGATGAAGGAAAAATTCTTCGCCACATTCTGCAGATTGCCCTGGGTGAGGAAATAGGGGCTGGCGAAGTTCATCACCACGAACAGGGCCACCAGCGCCAGCAGGACGTAGCCGGTCTGGGAGGCGAAGAGGCCGCTTCGCCACCATTTGGCCTTGCCGACATTGGTGAAGGTGAGGGGAGATTCCAGGGGCGTGGCCATCACGCAGCCTCCTTCGCTCCCGTAATGAGGGAGGTGACTTCCTCGGGGCTGGTATCGCCGATCGCCTTGTCGGCCCGCTTCTCGCCGCGACGCATGACGACGACGCGGTCGCAGACCGCGAACACGTCAGGCATGCGGTGCGAGATCAACATGACCGCGACGCCCTGTTCCTTCAGGCGATGGATCAGGCTCAGGACCTGTTCGACCTGGCGCACCGAAATCGCGGCCGTCGGCTCGTCCATCATCACGAGCTTGGCATTGGAGAGCCGCGTCCGCGCGATCGCGACCGCCTGACGCTGGCCGCCCGACATCTGCTTGACGAGATCGTGCGGCCGGGTCTCCGAGCGCAACTCGCCGAACAGTTCCAGCGCGCGGGCTGCCATCGCCTTGTGGTCGAGCAACGCGAACGGACCAAGCTTACGCTTGAGCTCACGGCCGAGGAACACATTGGCCGCTGCCGTGAGATTGTCGGCCAGCGCGAGGTCTTGATAGACCACCTCTATGCCGACCGCGCGGGCATCGATCGGACGGGCGAAGTGAACCGGCTTGCCGTCAAAGCGGATCTCGCCGTGAGTTGGCGGGAAATTCCCGGCGATGATCTTGACCAGCGTCGACTTGCCGGCGCCGTTGTCGCCCATCAGGCCGACAACCTCGCCGGGGGAGACGCGCAGGTCGACGCCATGTAACGCGCGAATGGCGCCGAACTCCTTGCCGATGCCCTTCAACTCCAGGACTGCTAGCCCGGCGTCGTGAGCGACTATCTGGATAGTCAAGTTGCATTGACGTATGCGGCACGCGCATCGCGTGCTTTTGCGTTGAGGCGGACCAGGAGTTTGCGTGCGAGGGCAATGCGAATGACCATTTTCTCCTTGCCGGCCTTGAGCAGTCTGTCGCGGAACTCGCCGAGGCTTTTGTCGTAACGAGCGACAGTGGCCGCGACGAGGAAGAGGATGGAGCGGACGCCGGCGCGCCCACCGCGGGTGGGTCGCTTCCCCTTTCGCTTGCCGCTGTCATTGGCGATCGGG
>NZ_JASGSR010000089.1:0-33529 GCF_040446015.1 Bradyrhizobium sp. INPA03-11B | reverse complement strand
CAGTAAGCTCAAGCAGTTCCGGCGCGTCGCTACACGCTTCGAAAAGACAGCTAGAAATTACCTCGCCGTCGTCACTCATGCTGCTATCGTCCTATGGATGCGGTAACTGTCCACACCACCTAGCGCAGGTCAGGCGTGGATGGCGCCTGCGGCTACGGCCGCAGCGCCGTTGCGATCAGCGCGGTCGAGGGAATTGCGAAGCTGTCGCCGATACGCCCGCGCGCGATCTCGTTCCGGAAAGCGCGCGCAACTGCCGCGCTCTGGTCCGCGTCGAGGCCGCTCCAATGCGGCATGAACTCGAACAGTTTGTCGATGTCGCCGGGATTGGCGACATTGAGTTTGAAGTCGTGGGTGATCTCGGCGATGGCGGGCTCGGAGAAGCCGGCGGCGATGACCGCAGCGGAGAGGCGGGTGGGATCGGCGAGCTCGGCGAGGCCCGTGCAGGGCATCGTCGTAACATTGTCGGGATAGAGCCGGCGGATGATCTGCGAGAGCAAGAGATGCACGGCGGCGCCGTCAGCGCTTTTCCAGACCGCAATCGCCGCCGATCCGCCTGATCGCGTCACCCGCGCCATCTCGCGCAGGCCGGCGCGCCAGTCCGGAAACAGCATGACGCCGAACACCGACACCGCCGCATCGAAGGCGGCATCCGGCAGATCGAGCGCCTGGCCGTCCATCTGCCGTGCCTCGATATTTGGAACGCCATGCGCGCGGACCCGCGCCACCATGCCGGCGGAGAAGTCGATCGCGGTGACCGCAGCGCCGGTGCGGGCGGCGGCGAGCGCCGCGGCGCCGGTGCCGGTGGCGACGTCGAGCACCTTCGATGGTGGGCCGATCGGGAGCGTTGCGACCGCGGCGTCGGCGAACAGCGTCGTGAACGGCTGCGACTGCGCCTCATAGGCGGTGACCATCTTGTCCCAATGCGCGGGATCGTTGTACGGCAACGGTTTCGCCCGCTCACTTGACTGCATGAATCTGGTCCTCGAGGCTTTGCTTGTGTTTGGCGAGGCGGCGCTTGAAATCCTTCGCCAGCGCATCGAGCGTCACCGCGCCGAGCCGCTGCAGGAACAGCGCCTCGACTTCGCGAAAGGTGTCGCCGAGCGCGTCATTGACGGCCTGTTCGACCAGGCAGCCGGGATTCTCCGAGCGATGACCCATCGCGACGATGGTGGGCGCGCCGACCGCGCGATAGATGTCCGCGAGCGTGATATCGGCGGGATCGCGCGCCAGCGTCCAGCCGCCGCCATGGCCCTTCTCCGAATGCACCAGGCCTTGCTCGCGCAGCCCAGCCATCACGCGGCGCACCACCACCGGGTTGGTCGCCATCGCCTGCGCGAGTTGCTCCGACGTGACCGGCTCGCCCGCTCCGATCATGTGGAGCAGGCCATGCAGGACGCTGGACAGGCGGCTATCGCGTATCATGTAACTTCATATGTTACATGATGGGCGAGACGTCAAGGGGGGCGGGATGGCAGCCCGCGATCTGATATTCGCGTGCCGGATTTGGCGGCGCCGCGCGTTTAATCCCCATCGGGGTCTTGAAGGCGGGGGCGGTATCGTGGGCAAGGTGGCGATTGATCGGATGTTGCTGGATGCGGTGGCGCATTATGGTGCGGGCCGCGCGACGGAGGCCGGCACGCTGTGCGGCGACATCCTCAGCGCCGATCCCGATCATATTCCGGCGCTGCACCTGTCCGCCGTCATCGCCTTCGTGACCGATCGCGCCGCCGAAGGCGCGGTGTTGCTGAACCGGGTGTTCAGCCTCGATCCGCAGCATGGACCGGCGTTCGGCACGCTCGGCGATGCGCTCGCCGTGAAGGGCGAGCATGAAGGCGCGGTGGCGGCATTCCAGCGCGGCGTGACGCTGCGGCCAAAGGATGCCGGCCTGCACATCAAGCTCGGCGTTACGTTGTGCGATCTGTCGCGCTTCGACGAGGCCGAGGCGGCGTTTCGCCGCGCGATCGCGCTCGATCCCGGCCTGACGCGCGCGCGGTTCAACCTCGCCGTTGCTTTGGCCGGGCAGCAGCGGCCGGTCGAGGCGGAGCAGGCCTATCGCGAGGTGATCGCACGCGATCCGGCCTATCGCGGCGTCTGGCTCAATCTCGGCAATGCGCTGGCCGATCAGAAGAAGCACGACGCCGCCGCCACCGCCTATCGCCGCGGGCTCGGCACCGATCCCGACAATCCCGGGCTGCATTGCGGCCTTGGCGCGGCGCTCTACCGCCTCGGCCGGCTCGAGGACGCGATCCTGCACTACCGCCGCGCCACCGCGCTCGATCCCGGCAACCTCGCGCCGCAGCGCCTGCTTGCCATGGTGCTGCACGAACTCGGCGAACGCGAGGAGGCGGTCCGTATCTACCGGCAGGTCTCGGCCCGTGATCCCTCCAATCACGTCATCCTCAACAATCTCGGCGCCTGCCTGTTCGAGCTTGGGCAAGTCGACGAGGCGATCACCTGCGCCGAGCTCGCGCTGGCGCTCAAGCCGGACTATGCCGCCGCGCACGCCAATCTCGGGATCATCTTCGAGGCGCAAAATCTGGTGGAGGCGGCGGTTGCGGCGCATCGGCGCGCCATCGAGATCGACCCGCTGTATGCCAAGGGGCATGCCAATCTTGCAGTCGCGCTGCGCAATGCCGGCGAGATCGACGCCGCGCTGGTGGCTTCGCGGCGGGCCATCGCGCTCGACCCCGATCAGCCGCTGGCGCATTACAACCATGCGCATTTCCTGCTGATGAACGGCGAGTTCGAGGAGGGTTTCGAGGAGTATCAGTGGCGCCGCAAGACCAAGATGCTCAGTGAAGGCGATCCGGTGTTCGACGAGCCGGAATGGCAGGGCGAGCCGCTGGCGGGACGCACGCTGCTGCTGTTCGCCGAATACGGGCTCGGCGATGCCATCAATTTCGTCCGCTATGTGCCGATGCTGGTGGGCAGCGGCGGCCGAATCCTGCTGCAGGTGCAGCCGGCGCTGGTCGCGCTGCTGCGGCCGATGCTGCCCGGCGTCGTGGTGTTTGCCCGCGGCGAGACATTGCCGCCGTTCGACCTGCAATTGCCGCTGCTCAGCCTGCCGCGGATCTTCCGCACCACCGTCGAGACCATTCCCGCGGCGACGTCTTATCTGCAGGCGGACGCGGCCAAGCTTGCGCGCTGGCGCGAGGCGCTCGGTGGCGTGTCCGCGTTGAAGGTCGGCGTGGTCTGGGCCGGCAATCCCAGGCACAAGGGCGACCGCCAGCGCTCGCTGCCGGCGGACGCGCTGCTGCCGCGGCTGGTTACGCCTGGCATCCAGCTCTACAGCCTGCAGAAGGAGCCGCGACCCGACGATGCGCCGGTGCTGCGGAACCTCGGCGCGGATATCGTCGACCTCGCGCCGACGCTCGGCGATTTCGCCGACACCGCCGCGGCGGTCTGCGCGCTCGACCTCGTCATTGCCGTCGACACCTCGGTGGCGCATCTTGCCGGCGCGCTGGGGCGCCCGGTCTGGATGCTGTGTCCCTATGCGCTCGACTGGCGCTGGCTGCGCGACCGTGCCGACACGCCCTGGTATCCAACCATGCGGCTGTTCCGCCAGGACAAGCCGCAGGCCTGGGACCGCGTGCTGGCGCGGATGTCCGATGAACTCGCGCGCGTCGTGGTCGGCGAGCGCGAGTTGTTGCTGCCGCCGCGGTGATTGGTTGATCGGCTAACCGCACCGTCTGCTGCTTTGGCCGCGCCCTACGCGGCCGAGAGCCGGATCTGGAACTTGCTGCCAGTCGCCTTGGCAAATCGCAGCAACGTCTTGGTGCTCGGAAGCGTCTGGCCGCTTTCAAGGCGGGCGATGGTTGATTGGGTCGTTCCCATCTTGGTTGCCAGCTCGGATTGCGACAATCCCGCGCGCTGACGCGCGCTCACTAGTTCGGCCGCGATCTCGAACGCGGGTGCGAGTGCGTCGTACTCGGTCCTGACCTTGGGGTTAGCCAACAAGCGCGACTTGAGCCTTTCGAACGGAATGGTCATGAAAATTCCCTCACCCCGCACTCATTCCCTGCGCGCCGCCGAGCAGCTTCACGTTGAGCCGGCCGCCGTCGAACAGCATCTCGTTGAGCGCGCTGTCGATGTCTTCGGCGGTGACGTCCTGGCCGCCCCCGCGGGCGATGCTGGCCTGCGCGATGCGGCGCATCAGCTCCTTGATGAAGGCGGCGCTGACGCCTTCGGTGCGTTGCACCGCTGCCTCGATGACGGGCGGTTCGAGCGGCAGGCCACGGCCGTAGAGCCGGATCAGCTTGCCGCGGCCGGTCTCATCGGGCAGCGGCACCTCGATTGCCTGGTCGATGCGGCCGGGCCGGCCGGCGAGCGCGCCCTCCAGCTCTTCGGGGCGGTTGGTGGTCAGCACGAACAGGATGTCGCAATCCTCCTTCAGGCCGTCCATCTCGTTGAGCAGCTTGTTCAGAAGGGATTCCTCGCACGGTCCGCCCATGTCCTCGCGGTCGCGCGCGATCAAATCGACATCCTCGATCACGACCATGGTCGGCTGCAGCAGCCGCGCCAGGCTCATATAGGCGCCGAGCAGCCCGACCTGCTCGGCGGTGATGATCAGCGTGGTGTGGCCAGGCAGGTTGGTGGCGAGATAGCGAATGGTGTGGGTCTTGCCGGTGCCGGGCGGGCCGTAGAGCAGGATGCCCTTGCGGGTCGATTGGCCGAGCTTGCGCAGCAGGTCGCGGCTTTCGACGAAGTCGAGCACGTTGCGGTCGAGCAGCCGCAGCGTCCGTTCCGGCAGGATCACGTCGTCGCGCGCGACCGTCGGCAGGCGATGCACGGTCACGCCGCGCGCGCGGCCGCGATAGTCCGGGGCATTTTCCAGCGACAGGATCTTGCCCCGATAGGATCGCGCCGCATGCACCGCAGTTTCCAGTTCGGCAAAGGTCCGCTGTACCAGGGCGTTTCCGGCGGCGCCTGCGGGCACCGCGAGCTCGATCCGCAAGCTCGGCTCGCTCTGATAATCGCGATGGTAGCTGAGCAGCACTGCATAGCGCAGCTCTTCGGTCTGGCACAGCCACAAGCCATTGGTGAGGCATTTCACCGGTTCGGATTCCCCGACGTCGACGTCGTGATATTGCGGCGGCGCGATCGCCGGCGCGTTGCGGCTGTTTTCCATCAGCGCGGCGAAAGCGAGCGTCTCGTAGCGGTGTTCCTCATGAAGGCCAAAGAAATGGATCGGCGCCTCGAACAGCCTGTCGATCGCGATCTGAACGTCGGCACGCATGTGACCGGGAAACTGCCGCGACCGAGTCAGGATCTGGTTGCGCGGCACGCCGGCAAAGTGCCAATCGAGTGCTATGAAGGCATATCTGAACTCTTCGCCCGGCAGTTTTTCCGAGCTGGCCCTGGCGGCGAGCAGGCAGTTGCTGCACAGGCAGACCGTCTTGCGGAAAAGAAAGACGTCCGTCACGGGTTCCATTGAGCCACAGAGGTTGCATGGCCGCGCCGCGTCGGCAGCCTCGGTTGTGATCGTTAACGGATGGCCATTGCTGCGGATCAGTTGCTGGGCGGACTCCAACAGGGCCTGAGCCACTGGCGCTGGATAGGGACCGCAGGCGATTCCGTTCTGGGCCTCGATCCGCGCAGTAGCGGCAACTGCCTCTTTCCGGGATTTGCCGAATACCGTGCGCAGCAGGTTGCGGATGAATTCTATCGGTGTTTCGCTGTCGTCGTGAATGAAGAGCTTGATCGGGCCGTTCTCTGCAAAGACGTCGTGCATGATCACCTCGAAACGCAATCAGAAACAAATAGAACAAAAGAAGAACAGCATGGCCACTGGCCTGCGTCAAGCGAAAGATTCTGCGGCCTCAGCCCTGGCGTGTGGTGCGTCGATCGGCCGGCGCAGCCGGAAACACGCTGGATGCGTAAACGCCGCTCAACACTTGTGACGATCGTGTTGCGGCAAATGCCAAAACATGGCCGCCACAGCGGCAAACTTCCGACACATCATCGGGGCGAAAAGGGGCGATCCGACATGGCGCGAGCGCGAGAGCTGATTCCTTGCAGGGATGAGCCGTCGCGCAATGACTTTTAATAAGAGGCCCTCGTGTCGCACACATTTCGATTTGCGATCCTTCTCGTCCTCACCCTGTTCGTCTCTCCCGCGCTTGCGCAGCCGGTCGCCAAGCCGGCGCCGCCGCAACCCAGTCCCAGCGACACGCTGACGCCGGAACAGGCGAAGCGCGCGCTCGAGACGTTGCAGGACGACAAGAAGCGCGGCGAGATCATCAACACGCTGCGCGCCATCGCCAAGGCTTCGCCGCAGGCTGCTGCCCAGCCGGCAGCTGCGGAGCCGGCGCCCGAGCAGCATTCGCCGATCCCGCTTACGGCCGACAGTCTCGGTGCGCAGCTCCTGCTGATGGTGTCGGAGCAGGTCGGCGAGATGTCGCGCGAGGTCGCCGACGTCGCGCGCACGCTGACGCATTTCCCGGCGTTCTATTACTGGTTCGTGCGTACCGCCAACGATCCAGATGCCTATGGCCTCCTGATCGATATCGCCTGGAAGCTGGCGCTGGTGTTCGGCTGCGCGCTCGCTGCCGAATGGGTGGTGTTCCGCCTGATCAAGCGGCCGGTCGCGTTCCTCGAAGCGCGGCTGCCGCAGACCGCGCGCGTTCCCGTGCCGGTGCTCGCGAGCGCCGATCCGCCGTCGTCGGTTACCGACGTCACTCCGACGCCGGAGTCGCATCGGCGCCGGCTCAGCCTGGCGCGCGCCTGGCAGTCGCTGGTCCGGCTGCCCTTCGTGCTCGGCCGCCTGCTGCTCGAGTTGCTGCCGGTGGTCGTGTTCGGCGGCATCGCCACCGCGCTGCTCGGCACCGAGATCGGCGACCAGTCGACCACGCGGCTGGTGATCCTCGCTGTCGTCAATGCCTATGTGTTCTCGCGCGTCTTGATCTGCGCGGTACGCGCGCTGGCAGGGCCGTTCGGCCTGTTCCGCGTTCGTGCCGAGACTGCGGCCTATATCGAGATCTGGGCACGGCGCATCGTGGCCGTCGGCGTCTCCGGCATCGCCTTTGCCAATGTCGCGCTGCTGCTCGGGCTGCATCGCGCCGGTTACGCCGCGCTGATCCGGCTGGTGATGCTGGTCGTGCATCTCTTCGTCGTCGTCATCATCCTGCAGTGCCGCCGCCAGGTCGCCGAATTCATCCGCGCGCCGGCCGATCGCACTGGCCTTGCGGCGCGGACGCGCAACCGCCTCGCTTCACTCTGGCATGTGCTGGCGATCGCGCTCGATCTCGCGCTGTGGGCGGTGTGGGCGCTCAACATCCGCAACGGCTATTCGCTGCTGCTGCAATATTTCGTCGGCACCATCGCGGTGCTGCTGGTCACCCGCCTGGTCACCATGGTGGTGCTCAGCCTGATCGATCGCGGCTTCCGCATCAGCCCGGAGCTGATCCAGCGCTTCCCGGGGCTGGAGACCCGCGCCAACCGCTATCTGCCGCTGCTGCGCAAGGTGGTCACGGCGGTGATCGCGCTGATCGGCTTCGTCGCGCTGCTCGAGGTCTGGGGCGTCGACGCCATCGTCTGGTTCTATGGCGGCCAGATCGGCTCGCGCCTGATCTCGGCGCTGGTGACGATCGGCATCGCCGCGCTCGCCGCCGCCGTGATCTGGGAGGTCGCCAACGCGCTGATGGACCGGCAGATCGACACGCTGTCGCGCGAGGGGCACTACGCCCGCGCCGCGCGCTTGCGCACCTTCCAGCCGATGCTGCGCACCGCGCTGTTCTGCATGATCGTCGCTGTGGTCGGGCTCACCGCGCTCAGCGAGATCGGCGTCAATGTCGCGCCGTTGCTCGCCGGTGCCGGCATCGTCGGCATCGCGATCGGCTTCGGTTCGCAGAAACTGGTGCAGGACCTGATCACCGGGCTGTTCCTCCTGATCGAGAACACCGTGCAGGTCGGCGACACTGTCACCGTGTCGGGCCTCTCGGGCGTGGTCGAGAACGTCTCGATCCGCACCATGCGGCTGCGTGCCGGCGACGGCTCGGTGCATGTCGTGCCGTTCAGCGCGGTGACGACGATCACCAATGCCAGCCGTGGCGCCGGGAATGCCGCGGTCAGCGTCAATGTGTCCTACAAGGAGGACACCGACCGCGCCGGCGAGGTGCTGAAGGACATCGTCGCGCAGATGCGCCAGGAGACGGCGTATCGCGCATTCATCCGCGGCGACCTCGAATTGTGGGGCGTCGACAAGGTCGACGGCTCGGTGGTGACCATCGTCGGCCAGATCCGCTGCACCGATAGCGGCCGCTGGTCGGTGCAGCGCGAATTCAACCGCCGCATGAAGCGGCGCTTCCAGGAAGAAGGCATCGAGATCGCTTCGATGGGCCAGACCATCCTGATGCAGCTTCCCACGCCCTCCGAGGCCGATAGCAACATCGCGATGCCGCGCCGCGCGGCGGGTTAATCGGACGCTTCGTTTGACCTCGCCCCGGTTGCGGGGAGAGGCATAGGCGGTCTTCGGCAACCGTTCTCAAGAACACCAATGTAGAGCTTCGGCTATGACGCATCGTCAGATGCGTTCACGGTGAGGCGAATCGTCGCGAGAGTATTCGTCTCCGTATGCGCCGGGGCAAACTGCCTCAGAACAGATATCGAATGAGTATCGCGAGAACGAAGAGCAAGAAACACCAGCGCAAAAGCTCCGGCAGGGACAAGTGACGCGCGTCAAACGACGGGCGAACCGAACCTGAAGAAAATTCGGGCTGATGGTGCTCTGAAGATGGGCGCTCCGCTGGATCGATAGGTGGGAGCGTTAGATAGTCCCATTCTCGTATGATCTTTGCCGCAAACATTCGAGCTTGCTGAGAGTAACGGTACGCGGCCGAAAAGGCGTGAGCGTTTTCGACCATCTCGCCCAAGTCAATTGAGTGAAGACCATCAATTGCCCGGACCGAGAAAATGTAGAGGTGTCCGTCAGGGACATGACGCAACGTGATTCTGCTGCGCGTGTTGTCTAGGACTTTGAACATGCCTGTAGCCCGTTGGAGATCCGCTTCGTTCGGCTAGCGGTTGTAGCCGTCACGCGAGCCGAAGGATTTGATCATTCGAAATTTGTCTTCGGCCGTCAGCGGCCGTTTGAGGCCGAAAGCAATGGTGGCTTCCACACGCTCTCGTGTGCGATCCTCCTCCCGACCCCGACGCTGCGCGTCCTGGAGCGCCAATTTGGTGCGAAACTCAATCGAGTCCTTGGTCATGGAAGCGTCCTCATCAATGAAAAAGTATGCACGCGACGATGGGCCGAACTATCGCTCGGTAGGTTCAGCGCGCCAAATTAAATGCAAGAAACTATTCAACGGGCAGACGAAGGATAAGAGGGTACCCCGTGGGTGAAAGCGGCTTTTCCAAGGCGGTCACGCCTTAGCCGAATGACAAATCGCTGTGAAAGCTGCCGGCAAGCAAGCTTCGTCGAACGCTGCTCTCGCCGTCCCGGGCTTCGCGATTGCAAACATCTTTCAATCGCAACCGAAGCCGCCATATGAACCGGTAAGCTGCAGCGACGACCAACGTACTACCACCACCAAGGAGCAACCGATGGCCTTTAGTGGCGAAGAAAGCGGCTTTGGTAAGGACGCCGGCGAGAAGAATGTAAGCAAGAAGAACGCAAGCAAGAAGAACGCAAGCAAGAAGAACGCAAGCAAGAAGGAAGCCGCCAGGCACGAAAAGGACGAGCATAGCGAAAAGCGGCATGCGCGTCGCCATCAACCGAAGCACTCGATTATCCTGAACAATATGCTGGTGATGAGGGAATTCGCCGTCAATTTTGCTTATGGGCGCAAGATTCCGGAGCGGGTCATCGCAGTCATGGACATGCTGGTTCATTGCGAGAATCTGTTCGGCCGCGATCCCTGTGCGATGGAGCTCATTGAGCGAGTCGCGGAGACGATCGAAAGGACGATCCCGCCGACGAGGCAGGCGATCACGGACGCGGTGAATATGGATATGCTCTCGTCCGAGTGGCGGGATGGCAAGAAATACTTCTTCGTGACCCCGGAGCAGGACCGCAAGCTCTCCGAGGCGATGAAGTATTTGGCGATCATCCCGGCAGTGGTGAAACTGCAGATCGAAAACCCGGACAACCCCAGGGCCGGCAGCGATCTGTTGCCGCCCGAAGTCTACTACAACGTGACCTGCCGCTATCAAGGAGGCCTGGAATGAAGAGGATCATGATCGCTATCGTCGCGGCATTGCTGGCAGCGTCGCCAATCGCCGTCAACAGCAAGGGCTCGATCTCGTTGTCGACCGCGATGGCGGGACACGGGAGTGGTGTCCTCAAGGGGGTGGATTGAAGATAGTTTGTCTTTTGCCAGACGACTGACGAGGCAACGCTGGTCAGCGACAACTCACGCCATGTTCGCGGGGCGACCTGACGAACTGGCCTCGGCGATGAAGCCGAGGCCAACTCTCCAGGAGGAGATATGGCTGAAGTTACCGGAAGGAAGTTGCTGGCGGCCCTGATGCTGGTGGCGTCTGTTGGCGCTGCCCGCGCCGACGAAGAACTGCCGTCGGTGGTCAAGATCGCGAGCCAGAATGTCACGGCAAACGGCTGCCACGACACCACCCAGTCGTTCACCACGTCCGTTCCGCATCCGGAGCGCCTGGATCGCTCCTATCACGGTGTGCTCGACGGCATCGAGGTGCGCGTGACGGCCGCGAACAATGGCCACTCCTACAGCAACTTCGCGTGGAAGGACGATCACACGATCACCTACACGCTCTATGCCAAGGGCGCCGGCCACTGGGTCGATCCGCCGAAGATCTTCGGCACGCCGATCGGCGGCGGCTGGTGCGCCGGCGCGGCCGGTGGCTCGATGGGCATCGAGATCTTCGCCCACTACAAATAGGCCTGGCTAAAAGATGAGGTCCAGGCGGCGGCTCCGCCGGGACCATTGTTGACGCGTCTCACGGTTGCGACACGTCTCGCGACTGTGAGACAGTCGCAGCCTCTCTGATCCCCTGCGATTGGACCTGACCGGCCGAAAACGCGGCCTTTCGTTCTCTTCCTCGCGATTTCCGCGCTGGCACAGCGCTTGCTGAACGCATCGACGAATGCGCGGCAAGACGCATTGCATGACTGAACCGCAAAGCCAGAAGGAAGGAAACGCACATGGAGCTTGGCTACTTCACCATGCCCTCGCACCCGCCGGAGTGCGGATTGAAGGAGGGCCACGACTGGGACCTGCAGACGCTGCGCTGGCTCGACGAGTTCGGCTATCAGGAAGCCTGGATCGGCGAGCATCACACCGCGCCCTGGGAGCCGCACCCGTCGCCCGATCTGTTGGTGGCGCAGGCGCTGCTGCAGACCAAGAACATCCGCATCGGACCCGGCGGCTTCCTGCTGCCGTATCACCATCCGGCGGAGCTCGCCAACCGCGTTGCGATGCTCGATCATCTCTCCAACGGGCGGCTCAATTTCGGCGTCGCAGCCTCCGGGCTGCCGAGCGACTGGGCGATGTTCAATGTCGACGGCATGTCGGGCCAGAACCGCGACATGACCCGCGAGGCACTCGAGATCATCCTGAAGATGTGGTCCGAGCCCGGGCCCTGGACGCACAAGGGCAAGTACTGGACGGTGAGCAAGCCGGACACCATGTTCGACTTCCTCAAACCCCACATCAAGCCGCTGCAGGGCCCGCACCCGCCGATCGGCGTCGCCGGCCTGTCGAAGAACTCGGACACCTTGAAGCTCGCCGGCGAGCGCGGCTTCATTCCGATGAGCCTCAATCTCAACCCGGCCTATGTCGGCAGCCACTGGGATTCGGTGGAAGCGGGCGCGGCCAAGACCGGCCGCAAGCCGAGCCGCAAGGATTGGCGGCTGGTGCGCGAGGTGTTCGTGGCTGATACCGATGAGGAGGCCTGGAAGCTCTCGACCGGCGACATGATGGGCCGGATGATGGGCGAGTACTTCCTGCCGCTGCTCGGCCATTTCGGCTTCAAGGACTACCTGAAGCACGCGCCCGACGTGCCCGATAGCGACGTCACCGTCGAATATTGCGCACGCCGGAATTGGATCGTCGGCTCGCCCGCGACCGTCACCGAGAAGATCGAGCAGATCTACCGGGAGGTCGGCGGCTTCGGCGTGCTCTGCGTGTTCGGCTTCGACTACAAGCACAAGCCGGAGGCCTGGCGGCACTCGCTGGACCTGCTCAAGAACGAGGTGATGCCACGGCTCAAGCATCTTGGCGCCGAGTTCGAGAAGGCTGCATGACAGCTGCGCGGGGTGCGGGGCTTGCCTCGCACCCCCCGTCGCATATCTTAAATGGAGTGCTTCTATGAGGTTTGCGGCATGACGGTCGACGCACAGGGTTTCAAGCAGGCGATGCGCCATTGCGCGGGCGCGGTGGCGCTGGTGACGGTCGGCCGCGAGCCGGGGCAGCGCACCGGCCTGACGGTGACCTCGGCCTGTTCGCTCTCGGACAATCCGCCGTCGGTGCTGGTCTGCGTTAACCGTAATGCCAGCGCGCATGAACGCATTCGCGCGGAGCGCCATTTCGTCATCAACTTCCTGAACGAGGAGCACGCGCTGCTGGCGCTGACGTTCTCCGGCCAGAAGGGCGTCAACGGCGACGACCGTTTTGCGTTCGGCCGCTGGACCACCGGTGCGACCGGCGCCCCGGTGCTGGAGGATGCCGTGGCGGCGTTCGACTGCGTGCTGGCGCAGGAGCTCGAGACCAAGACCCATTCGATCTTCATCGGCGAGGTCCAGCATGTCCGCGCCGCGACCACGGTCGATCCGCTGATCTATCTGCGCTCGGGCTTCCAGAGCGTGCGCAACATCCATGATCCGATCACGCTCGGCGACGTCGACGCACGCCGCGTCAGCTGGAACGAGTTTTCCTGAAACGTACGGTGTGCCGACCTCAACCAGGCGGACGGCCGAGGGCGCTGGCCCGGCGCGGCCATGCGATTGGCTGGGCCAACGCCTAGTGAGGCGTCACTGTCGTTGCTGTGGTCCTGTGGGCGGTGCGCTGCTATGACCCCGGCGTTCTCACGACCAGCTTGATGTTCAGTAGATTGACCCCCTTGAACGGGTTCGGCGCGCTTTCGATCGTTCCCGTGCCCGTGGCGTTCGCATAGGCGCCCGTGCCCGAAAGAATCGTGTATTCGCCACTTGATTTGCCGTCCTTGACCGCGCCGGTGTACCGCGCCGTGATCGCACCCTCCTCGAACGTGTAGGTGCTGTAGCCGTAATAGGAGCCCGAGCCCTTCAGCATGTCTCCGGAATGGACGAACTCTTTCACTCCGATGCGGCCATCATTGAAGACCGCGACACCAAAGAACTTGCCGGAAACGACCGTCTGCCCCTCGACGTTTGCTGCCTCGATGACCTTGACGTCGATCGGCTTGGTGACAAGCTTGAACTCGAGCACCTTCTCACCGGCTACGGCGGTTGACGCTGCAACGACGATTGCCGCGCTGGAAACCAAAAAGGTGATAAAATTCCGCATATACTCCTCCTGTGTTTGCTGAAATCAAATCAAGGAGTGCACAGCGGGCTGTACGTCATGCCCAGCATTTGCGTTGCAGCACGAAAGAGAGCCCGCGGTGATATCCCGCCAGCGGCTCAAGCTTTCGGTACCCCAGCGCGCTGGCTGGGACGCACGCATTAGTCTACGCGATGGAAAAAAGGTTCAGCAGGGGTAGCTCGCCAGCGGCCGTACCCATCCGATGAGAGGTTCCGCGACGTCAGACGGCCCGTAGCATGCTATAGTGTGGTTAGGCGCGATGGAGCGATCGAGCGGGTAGCGCGAACTCACCAATCCTTCTCCCCGCTGCCGTGGTCCGCGCTGCAATCACCGAAGCTTCTGCGGATCGACGTACCCATGACGATTACCGCCGGCAAATCCGGCAAGCGTGCCTTAGGAAACCTCGTCACGACAAGGAGGATCATCCATGAAGATCGTTGTGATCGGCGGCACCGGACTGATCGGCTCCAGGACAACGGGCATCCTGCGGCAGCGCGGCCACGACGTCGTCGCCGCCTCGCCGAAGAATGGCGTCAACACCCTCACCGGCGAGGGATTGGAGGAGGCGCTGTCCGGCGCAGCCGTCGTGATCGACCTCGCCAATTCGCCGTCGTTCGAGGACAGGGCGGTGATGGCGTTCTTCGAGACGTCGGGCCGCAACCTGCTGGCGGCGGAGAAGCCGGCCGGCGTCAAGCACCACGTCGCGCTCTCGATCGTCGGCACCGACAGGACGCCCGAGAACGGCTATTTCCGCGCCAAGGTCGCGCAGGAGAAACTGATCGAGGCGGCTGGCATTCCCTACACCATCATCCGCGCGACGCAATTCATGGAATTCGTCGGAGCGATTGCCGATGCGAGTGCGGTTGTAAACACGATCAGGCTCTCGCCCGGTCTGTTCCAGCCGATCGCGGCGGAGGATGTGTCTGCCCTCGTGGCCGATATCGCGCTCGAGCCGCCGCGCAACGGCATCGTCGAGATCGCCGGTCCGGACCGTGCCCCGTTCGACGAAATCGTGGCCCGCTACCTGAAGGCAAAAGGCGATCGGCGCGAGGTGGTGCGCGACCCTGACGCGCTCTACTGGGGCGGGCGGGTCGAGGAGCATTCGCTGGTGCCGCTGGGCGAGGCGCGCATCGGCCGCATCGACCTCAACGAATGGCTGCGCCGCTCGCGGCCGGCAGCCTGACTGGAAAGCCTGACGGCTTCAGCTATTTGAGCCACACCAGCAGCGGGACGGGCGCGCGGCCCGCGCAGGACAGCGTGCCCTCGTAATTGCGCGTCTTGCGGGCGCTGTAGGTGCAGGGCGCGCCGTCCAGCACCAGTTCGGCCGTCACCTGTGAATCCGCACCCGTGATTTGCAGCTTGATCTCGCCGGCGCGTTCCTCCGGTCCATCCTGCGTGCAGAGCCCGACATGCTTCATCTTCAGCGGTCCGGAGAATTGCCTGGGCGTGCCCGGCGCGCTTTCAGTGAGATGTCCGGTCAGCTCCCATTCGCCGAGCACGCCGGCCTGGCCGAGGATCTCCATCGCGCCGGCCAGCGGCATGTGACAAAGCCAAAGCGCGACGGCGCCGAGCGAGACCGCCGCACCGTTGCGCCATGGTGTCCGTCGCATCACAGCTTGCTTCCGGTTGTCTGTCGCAATTCGATCAGCTCCGGCCGCGACAAATCCGCATCCGCGGTGAGCCGGGCGATCTGATCAGCGCAGTCCTTCGTCTTGGCCTGGTCGCCGGCCGCTTTCGCGCTCTTGATCATCCCGACATAGGCCGCCAGCCGATTGGGCTCCTTCTTGAGCACGGCCTCGTAGGCGGCAAGCGCCTCCTTGGCCATGCCGCGATCGAGCAGCATCGCCGCGTAGAGCTCGCGCGCCGGCGCGAGCGGTCCCGGGGTGACGGGATGCTTCTCGGTCTTGTCTTCCGCTTCCGCGGCGGCGTTCATTGCGCTGAGCGCCTCGTCATATTTGGCTTCGGCGTACAGCGCCCAGGCGCTCGCGATCTGCTGCTGGATGTCGACGATGTTGGACCAATAAGCGTCCTTGGCGTCCTTCAGCTTGTCGCGCAGCTCCACCAGCTTGGCGATATCCGGCTTGGCGGCCGCCGGATCGCCGGAGCGGGCAGCGCCGACCGCGCGGGCGAAATAGGTGATGGCATCCGCATAGGCGTATTTGGTCGGATGCACTTCAAGTGCGGCGGCTCCCTTCCAGTCGCCGCGTTCGAAGACATAGCGGGCCTGGCTCGCCGCCACCGCAAAAGGCCCGGCGGACCGGTCGATCTTGAATTGAAGCTTGCCGAGCTCGTCGACCACCGCTCGCGCCTCCTTGTCCTGGCCGAGCTGGAGATAGGCATAGACCAGATAGTCCATCGCATGCGCCTGGTCCTGCTGCTCGCCGTCTTCCTTGGCGATGCGCGCAGATTCCTTGTTTGAGGCGATCGACTCCTTCCAGTAGCCGACGCGCGTGAAGATGTGCGACGGCATGTGCTGGGCATGTGGTGCGCGCTCGGCGATCTTGGCATAGCGCATCGCCGCGGGGAGACCCTTCTCCGCGAGCGCCGGGTAGTCGTAGAGATGAATCAGGTAGTGCGCGATGCCCGGGTGCTCGGGCTGGCGCTTGAAGATCGGCTCGAGCAGCGCCGCGCCTTTC
The DNA here is from genome assembly GCF_040446015.1 of Bradyrhizobium sp. INPA03-11B. Taxonomy (NCBI): domain Bacteria; kingdom Pseudomonadati; phylum Pseudomonadota; class Alphaproteobacteria; order Hyphomicrobiales; family Nitrobacteraceae; genus Bradyrhizobium; species Bradyrhizobium sp. INPA03-11B. The sequence continues at coordinate 17,418 of NZ_JASGSR010000089.1, read as the reverse complement.
AGCTGGTTGGCATAGGTCTTGTCGCTCGGCGACGCCGCGACGTTCAGCGTGATCGCATAGGCGATCTGCGCCTCGTCATCGTCGGCATAATGCGCCGCGACCTGCTCCTCGGCCGCGAGAAAGCGCTGCACGCGGGTGCGGTGATCGACCTTGTCGTAGTCGACATACATCGCGGCGATCGCATCGATGTACTCACGCTCGCGCGGCGTCTGCGCACCCAGCGCCTGGCCCTTCTTTACGGCTTCGAGGCCGAGCGGAAGGTTCTCCGGCGGTGGCGGCCCGTGCGGATTGTAGAGATAGCTGAGCGCGATCCCCCAATAGGCGATGGCGCATTGCGGATCGGCCTCGAGCACCTCCTCGAAGGTGCGGCGCGATGCGCTGTACCAGAACGAATGCTGATACAGCATGGCGCGATCGAACACCTCCTGCGCCTCCGGCTTGCAGGACGTTGCGAAATGAACTTTGCCCAATCGTTGCTCGGTAGAATCCGAGACCGCAGGTTGCGAAATGGTCGCGGCAATGAGGCCAACGACCACAGTGAGGGGAAACCGTGTCATGGGACCCGCTCCGTGGCGTTGAATGAAAGGCGCATGATAGCACCGTTCCTGCGCGGCCGGAACGGCAGGTGCTGTTTCCGGTCTAGCCGTCCAGCTCGATCCCTAACGCCTTGATCTTCCGGTACAACGTCGCGCGGCTGAGCCCGAGCGCCTTGGCAGCGTCCGTCACTCTTCCGGCATTGGCGCGCAACGCGTCGGCGATCGCGGCGCGCTCGTTCGCCGCGTGATCGGCCTCCGCGCTACGCGTGACGAACTGCGGCAGATCGAGGTCGGCCTCGGTGATGACGCCGTTCTCGGCGGTCGCACCGGCAAGCCGCAGCAGGTGGCGAAGCTGGCGCATGTTGCCGGGGAAGGGGTAGGCCATCAGCTGCGCCCAGGCGTCGGTTGCGATGCGGCAGTGCGGCGCTTCCTCGTCGGCGATCTGCGCGATCACCTCGCGCCGATCCGCGCGCTCGCGCAAGGCGGGCAGGCGGATTTCCATGCCGCGCAGACGGTAATAGAGATCGGAGCGGAAGCTGCCGTCCTCCGCCATCCGCGCCAGGTCGCGATGGGTGGCGCTGATCAGGCGGATGTCGACCGGGACAGGCTTCAGCGCGCCGAGCGGCCAGACCTCGCGATTCTCCAGCACGCGGAGCAGCCGCGTCTGCAGCGCCAGCGGCATGTCGCCGATCTCGTCGAGGAACAGCGTGCCGCCGCTCGCCTGCACGATCAGTCCCTTCGATCCTTCGCGCCGCGCGCCGGTGAAGGCGCCGGCCTCGTAGCCGAACAGTTCGGCGTCGATCAGGCTCTCCGGCATCGCCGCGCAGTTCAGCGCGACGTAGTTGCGGCCGGCGCGATTGCTGGCGGCGTGGATGGCACGTGCGAACACGTCCTTGCCGGCGCCGGTCTCGCCATGCAGCAGGATCGGCAGATCGAGATTGCCGACCGTCTTCAGCCGCTTCACGCCCTTGATCAGCACGGGATCGCGGCCCGCCAGCCGGTGCAGGCCGGAAAACTGTCCGGCCGGTTGTTCACGCGTCGGCGCAGGTAATGGACGGGAGACACGCGCGCGCACCGGCGGCGCGACGCGGCCGCGGCCCCATGGCGTGCCGTCGGCCCGGCGCAGCGTGACCGGATCGTCCGCGACGCGTGTCGCGCGATCGTCGAGCTGAATCAGATGCGACAGGTCGATGCCGTCATCGATCATCGCTTCGGTCAGGCCAAACACGCGGCGCGCGGTGCGGCAGGCGCCGACGACGCGGCGGTCGTCGTCATAGGCGAGCATGCCGTGCCCGTCGCCGGGCAGCGTCGCGATCCAGGAGGCGCGGTAGCGCCGGCGGAAGAACGACTGCTCGATCCGCCGCGTGGCCTCCGTGGTGACGGCGAGCGCCAGTTCATGCGCGCTGCGGCCGAGATCGCTGCGGCAGGAGGAGATGTTGACGGCGCCGGCGAGCTGGCCGGCATGATCGAACAGCGGCGACACCGCGCAGGTGAACATGTGCCACTGCTCGCGGAAATGCTCGTCGCCATGCACGATGATCGGCCGCTGCTCGGCGAGCGCGGTGCCGAGCCCGTTGGTGCCCTCGAAGGTCTCGGCAAAGTTCGAGCCAGTGTAGATCTTCCATTCCAGGAACATCCGGTCGTAGTCGCCTCCGGGCAGACGGCTCACCAGCATGGTCGCGTTGGGGTCGGCAAGGTTGACGCAATAGCCGGTGTCGTGGAGCACGCGGGCAAGGTCCTCGAGTTCCGGGATCGCGACCTGGATCAAATCTTCCATCGGCTCGGCGATGTGCCGGACTTCGGCCTCGGTCAGCGTCTGCGGCGGCCCGCGTCGGGCCGGATCGAGATTGTGATTGACCACGCAGCGCCGCCAGGACGCGGCAATCCGCGCCTCGGTGTCGACGCCGGCCGCCTGATTGGCCGCCGATAAAACACGGGCGACGTGATTTGAGGCCGAAAGATTGGCCATCCAGAGGTCTCCACCCTGCATTTTGAGCGAAGTCTGGCAGCCCAACGGCGAATGTCAATTGGCCGACGGGGTCGCGGGGAGGGGACCTTTGGGTGGTTGGGCATGACCCCTCCGTCATTCCGGGGCGCGCAAAGCGCGAACCCGGAATCCATTGGTCCGCAAGGTTGGTGGTGAGATGGATTCCGGGCTCTCGCTTTGCGAGCCCCGGAATGACGAAGGTGCGGAATGCGGCTCCGGCTTAATCCGCCGCCCTACGAATCCATGTCGATCGCGGACTCAATCCGCGGGCCGCGCCTCGGGGAATCTCCAGCTGCTATCGAGAACGTCTGCGCGCGGTTGAAACAGCCGCACCGTGTAATTCCATCCTTGCGTGGTCGGCAGGCAGTTGGCGACCTTGCCGTCGCAGCCGCCGAACTGGATGGTGATTGCGCCATCGGCGGCCTTCCTGGCCGTGACGCTATTCACCGCATAGAGGCTGGCCGGGTTCGGCTGCAGATAGCCGTCACTGTTGTAGACCGTGAGCGACCAGAAGCCGTCTACCGGAACGTCCCTGATGGTCAGCGTATGGATGGTGCTGCCGTCGTTGCGCGCCGGCGTGATCGGCAGATACAGCGCATCCCTCTCGGGATTGCCACCCCACAGCATGGCGCTGCCGATCAGGTGCTTCACCGGATCGACCTGATGCGCGTCGGCGCCAAACATGCGCCGGGTGTCGGACACCGTGGTTCCGAGCTGCAGCAGCGCCGCCTTCACCCTGTTGAGGCTCGCTTCATCCCAATTCGGAATCTCGAAACTGCCGGGGCGTTGCTGGCGCGATGTGATCGCGTCCTGAAGGGTGTGAACCTGCTGGATCTCGTCGGCGTTCGAAAAATCGACCAGGAAACGCACGACGGCGATGGCATAGCGCGTGCCGATCTTCTCTCGCGTCAAGGTGTGACTATCCGCACCGTAATAGACATCCGTAGTGTACTGGTCCTCATTGACGATCTGCATCGCCATGAAGCGCTTGGCGCCGCCCGGGAGCGTGATCGTCACCGGTCCGGCATCGAGATCGAAGATCGCAAACGAGTACAGCGTATCGCGATTGGGGCGGACGATGCCCTGTTGAATCGGCGGCGCAAGTTCGCGACCGTGACGGAATTTCCCGAAGCCGCCGCCTTTGACCACGCCGGCGAAATAAACGTCGGTTTGGGCGCGATTGTAGTTTTCGACGGTGACCGGTCGAGGCGGCGACGCCGGTGCTTGTGCCGACGCGGCCGAACTCGCGAACGCGATTGTTATGGCTGCCAGGATGCTCGTTTTCATAGGCTCTCCGGAGGTGAAGTCCCCTTGCCGCGAGAGGTAAGCCAGCCAAATATGAAAATGAATACCCGCTACTGACAATATCCCTTCCGGATATGATAGGCTGAATCCAATGGATCTCAACGCGGTCAGGATGTTCGTCGCGGTCGTGCAGGCCGGCAGCCTCTCGGCGGCCGCGTCCCGCCTCGACATTCCGCTGCCGACATTGAGCCGCCGGATCCGGGACCTTGAACGGCAGCTCAAGGTGCAACTGCTCGAGCGCTCGGCCCGCGGCGCGAAACTCACCGACGCGGGCGCGCGGCTCTACGAGCGCGCCGGTCAGGGCATCGAGACGCTGCTGGAGGCCGAGCAGGCCGTCGTCAATGACCAGATGCAGTTGAAGGGGCGCTTGCGTCTATCGCTGCCGCAGACCTTCGAGCCTTGGTGGGATTTGCTGGCGGCGTTCCAGCAGCGCTATCCGGACATCCAGGTTCACCTCTACTCGACCGAGCGTCGTGTCGACCTGGTCGAGGACGGAATCGATGTCGCGCTTCGGGTCGGCGCGATCGTTCACGAGGCGATGGTGGCGCGCCGCGTGCTGTCGTTCCGCAACGTTCTCGTCGCCAGCCCGCGATTGCTGAAGCGCGTCGGCGTGCCGAAGCATCCGGACGCGCTGCATGCCCTGCCATGCGGGGTGTGGGCGTCGCGGATCGACACCCAGGTGCGATGGGAGCTGGGCACGCAGATTGTCGAGCCCAAAGCCGTGCTGTCCACCAACGACTATCATCATTTGTGCACCCGCGCGCTGCGCGGCGACGTGGTCACGGAGCTGCCACCCTTCCTGGCGGCCGCGGCAATCCGTGCGAAACGTCTGGTCCGGTTGCTGCCGCAGCACCCGTTGCCGGAATGGTCGCTCCACCTGCTCTATCCGCAGCACCGGCATCAATCGACCATCGTCAGGACCTATCTGGATTTCTGCCAGGGCTATCTGCCGAAGATTGTTCAGGCGTGCACGGTGTGAGTGGAGGCGAGCCGGACCCCGTAGCAACCATCATGACTTATGGTTGCTACGCATCTCGCCAGCCGTAAGCAGCACAAACGAACGCCCGGCCGCCTTGTACGTGCTCTCCAACACGAACAGCGCACCCGCGGCTTGCTCCGGCGCATTGGTGTCGAGCAACAGCGACCAGTGCGGGCCGGCTGAGGTCGCCGGCAGCTTGAAATCGACCTCGCCTTCATAGCTGTTGAGGATCACGAGCACGGTGTCGTCCTCGCCCTCGCGGGCGATCGCGGTCTTGCGGGCGCGGCCGTCGAGCACGACGCCGAAGCATTTGATCCAGCCGGTGGTCCAGTCGGCCTGCGTCATCTCTACGCCCGAGGCGTTGATCCAGACCACGTCGCGGATCTCGAGCTGCGGATCGCGATCGCCGGACAGGAAGCGGCTGCGGCGCAGGATCGGATAGTCGCGCCGCAGCTTGATCATCCGCTTGGTGAAGGCGAGCAGCTTCTCGGCGTCGTCGGAAAAATTCCAGTCGAACCAGGAGATGTCGTTGTCCTGGCCATAGGCATTGTTGTTGCCGCGCTGGGTGCGGCCGAACTCGTCGCCGCCGAGCAGCATCGGCGTGCCCTGCGAGGCGAGCAGCGTCGCCAGCATGTTGCGCTTCTGGCGCTCGCGTAAAGTTCGGATCTCGGGGTTGTCGGTCGGGCCCTCGGCGCCGCAATTCCAGGAGTGGTTGTCGGACGAGCCGTCGTTGTTGTTCTCGCCGTTCGCCTCGTTGTGCTTGTTGTTGTAGCTCGCCCAGTCGTTCAGCGTGAAGCCATCATGCGCGGTGATGAAGTTGACGCTGGCCCAGGTGCGGCGGCCCTCGCGGTTGAACACGTCGTGCGAGCCGAGCAGCCGCGGCGCGAGCCTGCCTGGCGCTGCCTCGCCGCGCCAGAAATCGCGCACGGTGTTGCGGTACTTGTCGTTCCACTCCGCCCAGCCCGGCGGGAAGCCGCCGACCTGGTAGCCGCCGGGGCCGCAGTCCCAGGGCTCTGCGATCAGCTTGACGGTTGCGAGCAGCGGGTCCTGGTTCATCGCTTTCAGGAAGCCGGACTGCTCGTCGAAGCCGTAGACCTCGCGTGCCAGGATGGTGCCGAGGTCGAAGCGGAAGCCGTCGACATGCATGTGGCCGGCCCAGTAGCGCAGGCTGTCCATCACCAGCTGAATCACCCGCGGATGCGACAGGTTCACCGTGTTGCCGGTGCCGGTATCGTTGATGTAGTAGCGGCGCTTGTCGGGCAAGAGGCGGTAGTAGCTCGCATTGTCGATGCCCTTGAACGACAGCGTCGGGCCGCGCTCATTGCCTTCGGCGGTGTGGTTGTAGACCACGTCGAGGATCACCTCGAGCCTGGCGCCATGCAGCCGCGACACCATCTCCTTGAACTCGCGCAGGCTGTTCGGCACGTCGGCGGCGTAGCGCGGGTCCGGTGCGAAGAAGCCGATCGTGTTGTAGCCCCAGTAATTGGTCAGGTGCTTGTCCAGCAGATTGCTGTCGTTGATGAAGGAATGCACCGGCAGCAGCTCGACCGAGGTGATGCCAAGCGACTTCAGATGATCGATCGCCGCGTTGGAGCCGAAGCCGGCATAGGTACCGCGCAAATGCTCGTCGATGCCCGGATGCTGTTTGGTGAAGCCCTTGACGTGGGTCTCGTAGACGACGGTCTCGTCCCAGTGCACGTCCTGCCGCTGCGCCTCCTGGACCCAGTCGAAATTGGGATCGACCACCACGCATTTCGGCATGAACGGCGCGCTGTCGCGGTCGTCGAAGGTCAAATCGTCGCCGCTCTCCATCTTGTAGCCGAACACCGCCGGATTCCAGGTGAGGCTGCCGGCATGGGCGCAAGCATAGGGATCGAGCAGCAGCTTGTTCGGATTGAACCTGTGGCCGCCATCGGGCTGGTACGGGCCGTAGACGCGATAGCCGTAGAAGGTGCCTGGCTGTACGCCATTGATGAAGCCGTGAAACACCTGGTCGGTATATTCGGGCAGCTCGAAGCGGTGGGTCTCGCGCTCGCCGTCGAACAGGCAGACCTCGACCTTGGTGGCATTGGCGGAGAACACCGCGAAGTTGGTGCCGTGGCCGCTCCAATGGGCACCCAGCGGATAGGGAAGCCCTTCCTCAATCACGAAATCGGACATCGGTCCCCCAAGGTAAGGCAATCAAAGCAACCTGCAACAAACGCCGCCGTCCGGGAAACGTTGCATCGTGATTTTAGCGGCACGCGCTCATGATCGTATGACGTCGAGGCAGTACGCGCTCAACACATTCGGTGTCGTCCCGGCGAAAGCCGGGACCCATAACCACGAAGGGTCATTGTTGAGCGATGTTGGAACGACGAATCCCTTCAACAACATCCGCCGCGGAGTATGGGTCCCTGCTCCCGTGCGCAATTGCGCACTAGGCAGGGACGACGTATGGAGGGAATCTTGTCCCCCACCTCCCACCTACACCTGTCATCGCCCGGCTCGACCGGGCGATCCATTACGCCGCGGCCTCTCGGCTCACGCGCTACTGTCTCTGGAATACTGGATCACCCGCATGCGCGGGTGATGACATCGAGAGCGTCGCTGTTTGACAAGTGGATCGGAAGCCGTCCTCGTCGTCTGGACGCCAATCTGCGGCGGTTCAGATGATCGTGCATCAAGCATGTCACTAGGGCGGAGTACCGTAAATCACCCAAAGCGAATCGGCCGGAATGGCAATGTTGAACCCAGGCGTGGCTTCCGAATACGAGCCCTGCGTGATTCCGATCAAGTTGCCGAATCGGTCGAAGAGTGCGCCACCAGAGCTCCCGTGGGTGGTAAGCGCAGTGTGCTGGATTACATCCGCACGACGGTTCGGCCCTAGGATTGTGTCGTCACGCAGGCCCGCAATAATTCCTTCCGAAAAGCTCCACGATACCGCGTCGGGCTCACTCGGTACGGGGACGGGACTGCCAATCGCAAACACGGGTTCGCCGACTTTCAGGTCGTAGTAGAGACGAATCCCGCTGACGTCCACGTTATGATAGAATAGATGATCCATCCGGTATGGGTCATTCGGCTTGGCAGCGGCATCTTCCGGAGACAGAATGACAGCGTTCTCGACCGAAAGGATGCACAAATCCACTTTGGAATAAGCTGCAATCAGTCGTGCATCTCTTTTCGTATTGGCCCGGTTTATAACCTTGATCTCCGCCACGCTCTCAAACGGTTCTCCTATGCGCGCTCGGTCGATCACGTGGCAGTTCGTCATCACCAATTGTTCTTGATAGCCGCCGATCGCGACACCGGAGCCGAACGCCGACCAATTCGCGGGTACACCGTTCCTGAGTTGCGCTCTCGCCTTTTCCTGCTGGTCTGGGCGAAGCTTCGCAATTTCCTCCTCGGTCCATGGTCTCTGGAAGGAAGTTGCAATCAGGAATACCGTGTGGGCCTTGCGCTCGAATAGTTCGGCCTTATCGAGCGGCTGCTCTGCAAGTTTCGCTGGCATTCGAATCCTGTAACCCTGGCTTTCTACTACCAAGCCTTGGGGCAGCGCGCACCCAACCAACGCCGCAATCGACTTCCCATCGTGAGTCCCCGAAAAGAAAGAGCTCCGACAGACGCCGTCCACAATCAGGTCATTGATCTTGCGCTGCTCGAACAGGTCTGGGGCGAATGGCTTCGAAGGATCGGGTTGGGCCGGAAAGTCGAATCCGTGGCGGGTGTGCAACTCACGATCATGCCGTAGCCGCGTGGAATTTGCGGCCATGGTCCAATGCGCATCCACGGAGAAGGCTGCGATGAAGAACAGCAACAAGAGGCTACGCATGTGAGAACCTCCGAAAAGCTTTCCGCATTCTCCCTGTTTCAATCAGACCGCAGTCTTGAGAGAGACTAGCTCTCACCCTCAAAAATCCCGGCCGGCAAGCTCGCGTGCCATGCCGCTTGAGTGCTTCTTGCCAGAAACCACAGCCTGCGGCGTCCCGGCATTCCCCCTAACCCAATTAGTGCAAACGCTGCGCAATCGGCGCTTGGCCTTAACTACCAAATCATTCTGACAAAAGGGATGGCTTCGCCGTGATTGTTTTAGACAGCGGCCCTGTCCTAATCGAACACGCCTTCTCGGACTGGGGTCGGCGCTCGTCGAGAGCGCCCTTCGTGCTGGGGTGTCGCTAGTTATTCGCCAGCAGCGCAAACCGGCGTCTGTCGATCCGCTCGCGTGCCGCCTGTCCGGCTGCCGCACACAGATCGGGCGCGTAGAGCTGGCAAGTTCGTCGCTTCTCGATGGCCGCGTCGATCAGATGCAACAGTCGCGCGGGCGCGATGCCGGGAGGCGCGGCAATGCGGCCGACGACGACGTGCTTCTCGATTTGCTCGTGATCGGCGTGATCGATATCGGGGTTGCGCCAGCAATTCGCGCACATGATCTTGAAGCCCTCGGAGTGCGAATAGATCACGGCGTCCTCGTCCAATTCGTCGCTGATGTCGGCCAGTTGCCGAGCCGTCTCCTGCGTGCCCGCGAAATCGAAGAACCGGTAGTTCCGGCGCAGCAGCGTTGCCAAATGGGGGAAGACCGGTATTTGCTCCTCGCCATAGGTATGATGCGTAATCGGGGCGCCATCCATCAGGATGACGTCGCCATAGTCGACGCCGAGATCGCCGTACAACACGCTGCGGATGATGCCATGGCACGGACTTAACCGTTCGATCCACACGGTTTCCTCTTCGCCTGGATCGTCGGAGTCCGCCGTGCGCTCGGCAAGCGGCCGCTCGGCAAGCCGCACCTTGCAGGCCGGATATCCGCCTTCCGGCAAGTCGAACCGCCCAGGCCCGATTTTCTGGCCCATCCGCTTCCACACATCCAAGGCAGTCTCGGCATTCCCGGCGCCTGTGGCGCAGATGCCAAGGTTCCACTCGTAACCGTCGATCACCTTTTGCGACAGACTTGCTGCGGCCCGGTTTGCCGCCATGCCTTCCGCGAACCTGCCGCGCGTCTTGTAGAAGAGTCCCAGATTGTAATGGGACGGGCTCTTCTGCGGATCGATGTCGACCAGCTTGCGAAGACTGTCCTCGGCGATCGCATCCTTCTGGCGCGCCATCATGCGCGCCGCCGTGGCGAGCCCGCGCAGGATAGGCTGCTGTTCAGGCTGCCCCTCATGGAGTTTGGCCAGCCGGTCCAGCTTCTCGACTGTCGTCCGGAATATCGGGTGTTCAGGCGGCGGCGCGTTCAGATCGTCAATGTCGCGGACGGCTTCGAGGCATTGCCCAAGCATCGAAAGGATACCGCTGTCGTCGTGGGCATCCGAGATCTCCAGGAGAACGTCCGCCGCCTCGTCCCGTGTGAGGCTCCGTTGGTCGACGATCCATATCAACGCCATCGCGGCCTCAGGCTGGTGGGGCTGGGCCTTTCGAAGCGGCTGGATCTTCTGCCATGCAGCCTGCTTGCGGTCCGCTTGCCCCTCCGCAACGGCGTCACGTGCAATCGCGGCGATTTCGTCGGAGGAGAGAACCGCGCTCGGACCTTTCGACATCATCGTCTCCGTGGGGTGCCTCGGTTTGGACGGGCGGCGCGTCTCGACGCAGCGAGACTACATCAATCTCATGCCCTTGAAGCTGGTATGCCCGTTCTTGCCGACGATGATGTGATCGTGCACGGCGATCCCGAGCGGCTTGGCGATGTCGACGATCGCCTTCGTCATCTGGATGTCGGCCTGCGACGGCGTCGGGTCGCCGCTCGGATGGTTGTGCACCAGGATCAGCGCGGTGGCGGACAGCTCCAGCGCGCGCTTGATGACTTCGCGGGGGTAGACCGGGGTGTGATCGACGGTGCCGGTCTGCTGCACCTCGTCGGCGATCAATTGGTTGCGCTTGTCGAGGAACAGCAGGCGGAATTGCTCCTTGTCGGCGAACGCCATGCTGGAACGGCAATAGTCGATGACGTCGTTCCACGACGACAGCGCGATGCTGCGCTTGATCTCGCCCTTGGCGATCCGGTCGGCGGCCGCGGCGAGCAGCTTGATCTGGTTGATCGAGGCATCCTTGACGCCGTCGACCTCGCGCAGCCGCGCCACCGGCGCGTGCACCACCTCGGCGAACGAGCCGAACTTCTTCAGCAGCGCCTTGGCCAATGGCTTGGTGTCGCGGCGTGGGATGGCGGCGAACAGCGCCATCTCCAGCAGTTCATAGTCGGTCAGCGCCTCGGGTCCCGCCGCGTAGAAGCGCTCGCGCAGCCGTTCGCGATGGCCGTGGTAGTGCGGCGTCTCGTCGGCATCGTCGTTGCGGGCATCGGGCTTGGCGGGCATCGGCCACAACCATGCCGTGCCGGCCGCGTTTTGCAAGAGCCTTACGTTGCTTCAAGAGCCTTACGTTGCTTTACGGCGTGCGCTTCAGGCCGGGGATCAATGCCGCCAGCCGGTCCTTGACCTGATGTCCGTGCATCGGACCGCCGGGCATCATGCCGGGCGGCGGCGGTCCTGGTGGAAGGCCCGGTGGTGGTCCCGGGGGCGTGCCGCGGCGCGGCTGCATCGCGACCTCGGCGCGCCGGTCGACGCCGAGCGTCAGCGCCGCTACATAGCGGTCCTTCTCCTCCTTCACCGCGCAGAAGGCGCGCCGATCAGGATCGGCGATCTCGACGACATGGTCGTTGGCGTTCAGCGTCGTGCGCGGCCGCGGACGGCCGGTATAATCGGGCGCATTGGCGTAGATGAATTCGTTCAGCGCATCCGGCAGGAAGGTCTGGCCGGTCAGCACGTTCTTGTCGTCGAGGAAGACCTTGAAGTGGATATGCGTGGCGCGGCCGTCATACCAGCCGGGATAGATGGTGTTGAACGCGACCCATCCCGCAGCGTCGGTCAGCTGCGTGCCGCGCAGAAAGCTTTTGCTGGACTCGTCGATATTGTGCCGGTCGCCCTGGCCGGGAAACGCCGAATAAAGGCCTTGCGCGTCGCAATGCCAGATGTCGACCCGCGCGCCGGGGATCGGTGTGCAGGCGCCGGCTTCAATCACGCGCAGCCGCAGCGTGAGCGGAATGCCGGGTCTGCCGTCTGTGATGTCGGACCGCAGCAGCTTTGGATCGGCGTAGAACGGCCCTTCCTCCGCCTGCGGCGTCAGGATGCAGACCTCCGCGGCGTCGACCGGCCGGCTGTCGGATGCGGCAGCGGCTCGTCGCGCCGGCAGCAGGCCGGCTGCGCTTGCCGAGATCAGGCCGAGAAAGCCGCGGCGCGTGGACTTGTCCAATCATCACTCCTGTCGATCGATGAAGCTCTCCAATCTCCAAGCAGCGTGGCGACATCGGGACGGTTTGGTTTCCCGATGTGGTACCGGCGCGCATGCGACCGTTTGCCACGATGCGACGGGCGAATTACGTTTGGCTACAACGTTTCGAGATCGAAAAAGTGCGTTTTCGAGCGAAGTGGATACCGGTTCGCGTAAAGAAAACGCGTCAAAACAAGAATCTAGGGAGGGCGGCGTGACGTCATTCAAGGTGATCCGCTCGCGCGCCGAGAAGCGCAAGGGCGGACCGAAGGCGCTGGAGAAGCTGCTGCACCCGCCGGCGGGCGCCAAGGCGCTGGCAAAACTCGGCGACGACCGCGTGCTGGCCGAAATGACCAGGCGCGTGTTCTGCGCAGGTTTTGCCTGGAGCGTGATCGACGCCAAATGGGAGGGCTTCGAGGCAGCCTTCCTCGGCTTTCAACCCGCCAAGCTGGCGTTCAAGCCTGACGAATTCTGGGAAAAGCTGACGAGCGACGCCAGGATCGTGCGCAACGGCGCCAAGATCATGTCGGTGCGCGACAATGGCCGCTTCGTGCAGGAGATCGCGCGCGAGCACGGCAGCTTCGGCAAGTTCCTGGCGGCGTGGCCGTCATCCAACGAGATCGGGCTGCTGGAGCTGCTGGCGAAGCGCGGCAGCCGGCTCGGCGGCAACACCGGACAGATGCTGCTGCGCTTCCTCGGCTGGGACGGTTTCGTCACCTCGCGCGACGTCACAGCCTGCCTGCGCGATGCCGGGCTCGATATCGCCGAGGAGGTCAAGTCGAAGCGCGATCTCGCCAAGGTGCAGGCGCGGTTCAACGCCTGGGCGGAAGAGACAGGGCTACCCTATCTGCATCTGTCGCGGATCTGCGCGATGTCGATCGGCGAGAACCACACGCCCGAGGAGATCGAGAGGCGCACGCGGAGCGATTATTGAGCTTGCCGAGGTCGGCTAGACCTGAACTCAATTACACCTGAACCCACGGCTTCTCGCCGTGGCGCTCGGACAACGTGAAGATCTCGACGCCGTCGGCGGTGACGCCGACCGAGTGCTCGAACTGCGCTGACAGCGAACGGTCGCGGGTCACCGCGGTCCAGCCGTCGGACAGGATCTTCACATGCGGCTTGCCGAGATTGATCATCGGCTCGATGGTGAAGAACATGCCGGGCTTTAGCGGCGCGCCTTCGCCGGGGCGGCCGATATGGATGATGTTCGGCTCGTCGTGGAACAGGCGGCCGAGGCCGTGGCCGCAGAAGTCGCGCACCACGCTCATGCCTTGCGGTTCGACGAAGCTCTGGATCGCGTGGCCGATATCGCCCGTAGTGGCGCCAGGCTTCACCGCGGCGATGCCGCGCATCATCGCCTCATAGGTCACCTCGATCAGCCGCTCGGCCTTCCGCGCGATGGCGCCGATCGCATACATGCGGCTGGAATCGCCGTACCAGCCGTCGACGATGAAGGTGACGTCGACATTGACGATGTCGCCTTCCTTCAGCGGGCGGTCGCCCGGCATGCCGTGGCAGACCACGTGATTGATCGAGGTGCAGGTCGAGTAGCGATAGCCGCGATACATCAGCGTCGCCGGATAGGCGCCGTGGTCGAAGGCGAACTTGCGCACGAACTCGTCGATCACAGAGGTCGGGACGCCCGGCTTGACGATGTCGGTGAGCGCGTCGAGGCATTTCGACACCAGGGCGCCGGCCTTGCGCATGCCGGCAAAGCCGCTCGGTCCGTGCAGCTTGATCTGGCCGGTCTTGCGAAGGGAGGTGTCGGTGGCGTCGATATAGCTCATGGGCGGGATGTTTCTGCGGGCAAAGGGTTGATTTCTGGCCCTAATTTAATGATCGGCGCGCTCGGCGCAAGCCAAGCTTGGGTATGGGGACAATGTCCAAACGGCTTGATTTCCCGGCATAATCCGGAACAACGCCCGCCAATTGTCCGGAAAAATCGTGCTCAGACGCTAGCTGGAGACCTCGACCACGCTCTCGACCGGCACCGCGCCGCCGCGGATGCGGAGTTCCCGCACCGGATAGGGCACCTTGATGCCCTGCTGCTTGAAGGCGTCCCACAGCGACAGCATGACGTCGCTCTTCACACCGTCCATGCCATCGGGATCGGCGATCCAGAAGGTCAGCGAGAACTTCATGCCGAGTTCGGCGAATTCGGTCAGGATGCAGTTCGGCGGCTTGCCCTTGAGCGCGCGGGCGTGGGCCGTCGCGGTATCGATCGCGAGCTTGCACACCAGCCTCGGATCGGCGTCGTAATTGGCGGCGAAGGCGATCTTCACCAGCGTATTCTTGTCGGTGTAGGTCCAGTTGGTGACCTTCTGCGTCACCAGGTCCTCGTTCGGGATCAGGAACTCGCGGCCGTCGCCGGCGGCGACCGAGATGTAGCGGGTCTTCATCGCACTGATGCGGCCCTGGCTGTCGCCGATGGTGACGAGGTCGCCCGGCTTCACGGATTTGTCGACCAGCAGAATGATGCCCGAGATGAAGTTGGCGACGATCTTTTGCAGGCCGAAACCGATGCCGACACCGACTGCGCCGGACAGCACTGCCAGCGCCGACAGATTGATCCCGACCGCGCTCAAGGCGATGGCGACCGCGACGACCATCAGGCCGATGCGAATGATCTTGACCAACAGCACCTGGATCGACGGGGTCAGGTCGGTCGAGCGGGTGATCTGGCCGTCGATGAAATTGCTGACGATATTGCTCAGCCACAGCGCCACGATCAGGACTGCGCCGGCCTTGATCAGCAGCAGCGGCGACAGCCGCAGACCGCCTACCACGACGGCGAACGAATCCAGCGTGTCGGCCGCCCAGTCGAGCTGGCCGATGATGCTGAGGGCGGCGACGAGCCAGGCCGCGATCGAGACCAGTTTGACGATGAAGGCGTTGTCGATCACCGACGTCACGAGGCGGATCACCAGCCAGGCCAGCGCCAGCTTGGCGGAGACCGCGATCAGATAGCTGCGGCTCGGCCAGGTCGCGTGCCACATCACGATGCGCGAGATCACCATCAACGCCGCGAACACGGCGGTGGAGGCGCTCGTCACCATCACGCGTGCGAAGTGCCGGAGCGGCAGCGGCCAGCGGCTCGCCAGCGTGGCCATGTTGACCCGCGCATGAATGGCGGTATCGGCGGCGTAGGCCAGCCCCGCGGCGGCGAGGATGATGCCGAACTGCAGGTAGAACCAGGGCGAGGCGATCTCGGCGCCGACCGAGCGCGCTGCCAATTGGATCGATTCCAGGACGTCCTTCCAGCTCATGTCCATCGGCAAATTCTCAACTTGAAGCGCGGGTCAGGCAAATGTGATTCGAATGCATGGAGAGAATCCCACAACAGCGCTCACCCGACCATCGATACACCACAGTGTCGGGGCGACCTAGGGTGCGTGAGGCCGGGCACATTGCCGCTTATGACAGAAATCGGTTGGCGTCCCAGTGTGGCGACGATAAGGATGCAATTGCAAGTATTTGAAAGTATTTGAGACCCCCGAAGACGCATGGCATCCCTCGACTCCGTCAGTATAGCGATCCTGCTCGGTGCGGTGCTGGTGATGGCCGGCATCCTGTCGAGCCTGCTGGCGTTGCGGTTCGGCGCCCCTTTGCTGCTGGTGTTCTTGCTGGTCGGCATGCTGGCGGGCGATTCCGGCCCCGGCCGGCTGCAGTTCGACGACGTCCGCACCACCTACCTGGTCGGCTCGGTGGCACTGGCGCTGATCCTGTTCGACGGCGGATTGAAGACGCGGTTTGCCAGCATCCGCACCGTTCTGGCGCCCTCGATGATGCTGGCGACCGCCGGCGTGCTGCTGACCGCGCTGATCACGGCGCCGGTCGCCCGCTATGTGCTCGACCTCAACTGGACCGAATCGCTGCTGGTCGGCGCGGTCGTGGCCTCGACCGACGCGGCGGCGGTGTTCCTCCTGGTGCACACCCAGGGCCTGCGCCTGCGCCCGCGCGTCGGCGCGACGCTGGAGGCGGAATCCGGCACCAACGATCCGTTCGCGATCTTCCTCACCTTGATGCTGGTCGAGTTCATCTCGATCGGCCAGAGCTCGGCCTCGCACATCGCGATGGAGTTCATCCAGGAGGCGGTGCTCGGCGCCATCATCGGGGTGATCGGCGGCCGGCTGGTGGTGATCGCGCTGAACTATGTGGCGCTGCCGCAGGGCCTGCATGCGCCGTTCGTCACGACGGCGGCGCTGGTGATCTTCGGCGGCTCGCAGATCGTGCATGCCTCGGGATTCCTCGCGGTCTATCTCGCCGGTATCATCATCGGCAACCGGCCGACCCGTGCGCATAATTCGGTGGTGACGTTCCTCGACGCCGCGACCTGGCTGGCCCAGATCGTGATGTTCGTGCTGCTCGGCCTTCTGGTCTCGCCGCATCGCCTGCTCTCCAGCGCCGGCGGCGCGGTGCTGGTAGCCTTCGCGCTGATGCTGGTGGCGCGGCCGCTGGCCGTGCTGATCTGCCTCGCGCCGTTCAAGTTCAACTGGCGCGAGAAGGTCTTCATCGCCTGGACCGGCCTGCGCGGCGCGGTCGCGATCTTCCTCGCCTCGATCCCGATGCTGGTCGGGCTGTCGAAGGCCTATCTCTATTTCGACGTCGCCTTCGTCGTCGTCATCATCTCGCTGCTGCTGCAGGGCTGGACGCTGGCGCCGGCGGCGCGGCGGCTGCATGTCGCGCTGCCGCGCGCCGAACGCGGCCCGCGCCGCGTCGAGCTGGATCTGCCCGGCCAGCTCGAGCAGCAGCTGGTCGGCTATCCGGTGCGGCCGAAGAGCCTGTATTTCCGCCGCGGGCTGATCCCGTCCTGGTCGAAGCCGACATTGGTGATCCGCGACGAGCGGATCCTGACGCCTGTCGAGGCCGATCCGGTCGCGCCCGGCGACTACATCTATCTGCTGGCGCCGCCGGAGCGCGCCGAGGCGCTCGACCGCTTCTTCGTCGACATGGCGCCGTCGAGCGCGCCCGACCCGCATCTGCTCGGCGACTTCATGGTGTCGGCCGAGCATACGCTGGGCGAGCTCGCCGAGATCTACGGCGTCAAGGTCGATGAGCACCAGGCCAAGCTGACGCTCGCGGATTATTTCGACATCAATCTCGACCGCGCGCCGAAGGAAGGTGCCGAGCTTGCGCTCGACGAGATCGTGCTGGTGGCGCGCAGCATCAGTGGTGGCCGCGTCAATGTCGTCGGCCTGCGCCTGCCGGAGGAAGAGGAGAAGGTCGTGCCGCAGACGCGGATGCAGACCGTTCGGCGCAGGCTCGCCGATATCTGGGCGTCGGTGGCGGGCGTCTAGGTGGTGTGGACTCTAAGGATTCCCTTTTGAGAGCAAATCAGATTCAAGGCTTCTTTTGGGAGGCAGTCTTGG